>DATJYH010000076.1:0-6259 GCA_035499675.1 Puia sp. | reverse complement strand
GCTGCTGGCCAGGATCCGCGGGCTGTTGCAACCTTTTCGGAAAAATGCCATTATCAACGAATGGAAGTGGTTTACGGCGGACATGCTGATTGCTTTAACCTACGGAGTCATTACGTTTGGTTTTATTTACCAGCATTGGGAACCCGGCAAAACATTTTATGTGGGCGGTCTTGTCATCTTGCTCGGTTTTGTCAACCAGTTTACCAGCGTCTTTCATGACGTGGCCTGGCAATACAACCAAATCATCCAGTACAATACCGATGTGCAGACAGCCTCTAATATTGAAAAAGCATTCGGAGAAAATCACCGGCCCGATCGGGAAGAATCATTGCCCCGGGGTTGGCAACGCATCGACATCAGTCATCTCAACTATTCACATGGTCTTCCCCAGGGCGGTCAGCGACGTGCAGACAGCCTCCATGAAATCCATTTGTCTCTTCAGCGCGGAAAACGCGTGGCCCTGATTGGGGAAAGCGGAAGCGGCAAAACAACTGTTATGGCGTTGTTGAGAGGTCTTTACCAGCCGCAGGCTACTGTCCAGCTGAAAGTGGATGGCTATTTGCATCCCTTCGCCACGTTAAATGAAACGGTTACCCTGTTGCCGCAGGAGCCCGAGATATTTGAAAACACGATTGCATACAATATTACCCTGGGGCTGCCCTTCCCGGAAGCGGCCATCCGGGAGGTATGTCGCGATGCTCATTTTTCGGAGGTCGTTGAACAGCTGCCACGGGGGCTCGATTCGAATATCCAGGAAAAGGGGGTGAACCTGTCGGGGGGCCAAAAACAAAGACTGGCGCTTGCCAGGGGTATCCTTGCGGCCAGGGAGAGTGAAGTGGTATTGCTCGACGAGCCCACCAGCAGTGTAGATCCCAAAACCGAGGCCGCTATCTATCATAATTTGTTCAGTGCTTTCAGGGATAAGGCAGTGCTGTCAAGCCTGCACCGTCTCCACCTTCTTCCTTTGTTCGATCATATTTATGTGTTGCAGCAGGGACGTGTGGTGGAAGAGGGTAGTTTTGAACAGCTCCTTTACAATGGCCTTGTATTTCGAGAGCTTTGGCAACACCAGGAGGATATACATAAGCGGCCAGCCTTGTGATGGCTAATACGGTCACGAGATGTAAAGGAGAATTATTAAATTGATAATAAAACGGAGAAAATTTCGATCTCCCGACCGGCTTATATTTATTGCGGAAACTTCACCCCCATTCCTAAACCTTGTATCATGAGGCTACTCGGTATTTCGCTGTTTTGCTTGTGTATTTCGTCCGTGTTAACCGCGCAGGTTAAATCGAAAAAAGTGGTTTTTATTATTGCCGATGGCATTCCGGCCGATGTTATGGAAAAATCACCCACACCCGTATTAAAAAAAATTGCCGCGGAAGGCGCGTATACACGCGCACATGTGGGAGGCGACCGGGGAACTTACTCGGAGACGCCCACCATTTCTGCCGTCGGTTACAACAGCCTGCTGACCGGCACCTGGGTAAACAAGCACAACGTATGGGACAATGACATCAAAGCGCCCAATTATCATTACTGGACCCTTTTTCGTTTTTACAAACAACAACATCCTTCCGGGAAAATCGGTATTTTTTCAACCTGGACGGATAACCGAACAAAACTGGCGGGAGAATCGCTGCCGCAAACAGGAAAGTTGAAATTTGATTATGTGTCGGACGGGTATGAACTGGATACCGTTCATTATCCACACGACCGCGAAAGCAACTATATCCACCTGATCGACGAACGTGTGGCGGATGAGGCCGCCCGTTGCATTCATACGGATGCGCCGGATCTATCGTGGGTATATCTTGAATATACCGATGATATCGGGCACCAGTTTGGTGATGGTGACCATATGGAACAGGCCATTGCCTATCTGGACAACCAGGTGGGAAGGATCTGGGATGCGATTCAATACCGTAAACAGCATTTTTCCGAGGAATGGCTGCTGCTGATCACCACTGACCATGGCCGTGACTCTGTGAAGGGAAGAAACCATGGCGGGCAATCCGAGCGGGAGCGCACTACCTGGATCATCACGAATGCGAATGACTGTAATGACTATTTTCATATGTACCAGCCAGGCATTGTAGACCTCATGCCCACCATTACGGGTTATATGGGCTGTAAGATTCCAACCGACCAGCTTCGGGAAATTGACGGTGTTTCACTGTTGGATGATATTTCCATCGCCAAACCTGCAGCCAGCCTGGAGAATGGAATGGTGAAAGTGAGTTGGAAGGCATTGGACCCGAGGGGGAAGGTAAAAATCTGGCTGACTACCACCAACCGGTTCAAAGAAGGCGGTGTGGATGATTACCGGCTGATACGGGAAGTGGCCACAGAGCAGGAAAGTTATACATTCAGCGTTCGGGATACCCCCTCTCCTTTTTATAAGATCGTACTGGAAGGACCACGTAACAGCCTGAACCGCTGGATCGTGGTGGGAAGCCAGCATTAAATGAACAAAGACAAAACACAGCATTATGCCTTTATCAAGAAAAGAGTTTTTGCAAAAAACGCTAAAAAGTGTTTTTGTGCTTGGTGTGGGGAATTCGCTGCAATCTTATGCAGCAAACAATTTCCCCTTTCCGGATCGTTCGGATACGCATCACCGTTTTATGTTGCTATCGGACGGCCATTATGGCCAGGCGGATACCAACTATGACTTTCATCATGATAATATGATCGGTTGGGTAAATGCGGAAAAGCAGGCGCGCGGTCTCGATTTTGCCGTGGTGAATGGAGACCTGTTTCATAACGACGTTAGCTTTCTCCCATTGGTAAAAGCCAAATGGGATCAACTGAAAGTGCCCTATTATGTATCGCACGGCAACCATGACCTGGTAGACGAAATCGGTTGGTCAAAAGTGTGGCAGATGCCCTGGCACATCGCCTTTGAGAAGGGTGATACCGGGTTCCTTGTTTTAAATACTTCGGATGAAAAGGGAAATTATATCTGTCCCGATATGGACTGGACGCAGCGACAGCTTGTGCGCTATCAATCCAAAAAACACCTGCTTGTGTTCATGCACATCACCCCCTTTAAATGGACGCCCGGTGGGGTTGACTGCCCCGACCTGGTAGCGATGTTCAACAAACAGGCCAACCTGAAGATGATCTTTCACGGGCACGACCACGATCAGGACAATGTAAAAGAAAATGCCGGGAAATTTTATTTCTTTGACTCACATGTAGCGGGCAACTGGGGTACTGAATACCGTGGTTTCCGCATCGTGGAAATCCTGAAAACCGGAGAAATACTCACCTACCAGATGAACCCGTCTTCGGATGTGAAGGTAAATGAGAAGACGGTTGTGGGGTAGATGGAGATTTTAGTTGACGGTGGACAGTTGGCAGATCTTTTAGATAAACTACTTATAATAGATGTTATTACCCGCCTGTCTGTCATCTGTTAACCGTCCACTTTTCTCATTATTTCCCCAGCACATACTTCACGCCCTCGGTAAGGCCCTTCCAGTTGTCGGTGCGGAAGGGGCCCGCGGGAAATCCTTCGCGGTTGTAAAGATTGGCATCCCCTGCATCATCGGCCCATCCGTATCGCAACGCGACGGGATTGGAAATGCTGTCCTGGTAAACAACTATCCCATCTCCCTCAATATAGGCTTTGGCATAACGGAATCGATGGTCTTCCCCGGCCAACTCAAACCCACGCAGGTAGCCATAGCGATCCTTTGCCAGCAGCCCGCTGCCGGTATGTGTGAATCTTACCATGACCTTATTGCCCTGCACCTTCATGGATTGAAAGACAGGCCCGCTGTATTCCACCGGTTGTCCATAACAGTTATGAAGCGCAACGGCGGCCAGCCGCCGGCCCACATCCTGTTTATTTTTGGGATGAATGTCGTGTGCGTCCCCGATATCCGTGGTGACGGCCATGCCGGTATTGGGCAGGGAAAGGGTCATGGTCTGTGCTTCCCTCAATTCAGCCCATTCGCTGCCATGCTCACTGTTACCATTAGACGCATCAAAGCTGGCCAGTTGCACAAAATAAAACGGGAAGTTGCCCTCGTTCCAGTGTTTACGCCAGTCGCTGATCATCAGCGGAAATGCTTTCCGGTATTGATAAGCACGCCCGGTATTTGCCTCCCCCTGGTACCAGATCGCTCCGCGGATGGCATAGGGAATCAGCGGGGCAATCATCCCATTGTAGAGCAACGTGGGTGCACTGTTGGGGCCACTGCTGCTGGTAGTGAGTGCCAATGCCACACGGAAGGACCAGTCACCCGCGAGTGAAATGGTCTTACCGCCGATGTTGAGTTTCATATCTCCGGCATCGCCGTAAATCCCTCCTCCGCCTCCCGTGTCTTCCACTCTCACCGCGATGACGTTCCGACCGGCTTTTAACACACCAGCGGGTACATGATACGCCCGGGGCTCGTTGTACTGATTCTTTAGCCCTCCCACCAGGGTGCCATTCACATAGCTATCGTCGGAATCATCTATCTTCCCCAACTCCAAAACGGCTGGCAACCCCGCATCCTCGTCTTTGACAATAAAAGTTTTGCGGAACCAAACCACGCCATCCAATTCTTCCAATCCCATTCCCTGTTGTTCCCACAGTCCCGGGAGTTTCATATGTGGCCAGTGGCTATCGTCAAAGGTCATATCTTTCCAGGAGTCGGTCTTTTCGTTGTTCCCACCGGAACCCTGCAGTGCGGTAATTGTCTTCAAAAGATCTGCCGTTCTTTGTTTGGCGGCTGCTTCGGGGTCCTGCGTACTCATGGAAGCCACGACATCGCGGAATTCATCGTTGCCTGCAAGCGTTTCGCGGCTGATCCAGGTCTCTACCATGGTACCACCCCAGGACGTGTTGATAAGCCCGATCGGTACCTGCAATTGCCGGTAGAGTTCCCTGGCAAAAAAATAGCCCGTGGCAGTAAAATCACCGGCGGTTTCGGGGCTGCATACCTTCCAGGCACCTCCTCTTACATCATCACGGGGAACTTCACTAACGGTGTTGGGTACCTTAAATTGACGGAGCAACGGATAGTTGGCCTCCTGGATCTCCTGTTGGTAATGATTGATCCTGCCCCAGCCCGCAATGGGCATTTCCATATTGGACTGGCCGGAACAGATCCACACTTCGCCTACCAGCACATTTGAAAAAGTCACCTGTCCGGTTCCGGCGATGGTCATTATGTACGGTCCACCCGCTGTTTCGGCATCCAGCCGGACCATCCACCTGCCGTCCCGCCCGGTACGGATATTTTTTTCCTGTGCGTGAAAACGGACGGTTATTTTTTCGCCTGGTTCAGCCCAACCCCATATCGGGATGGCCTGGTTGCGCTGCAGGACCATATTGTCGCCAAATATTTTTGGCAGCCTTGGAGCAGCGCCAACTACTATTGCGATGCAGCATGAAAATAGAGAGAGCAATATTTTACGCATGGTGACTTATTAATGGCATGAACCTGACCCTGTCAACTGGTTTGGCGATGATAAGAAAGACGGCGGCTGTCGTGTTTCTAACGAGGTGTTCTTCATTTCAAATGCATATCCCGAATGATCCCTTCGATTCGCGTATCCAGTTCTGACCATTTGTTTTCGAATCCGGCTGCATTGGGCAGTGTAGTATGCACGCTGAAATAAAATTTTATTTTGGGTTCGGTGCCCGAGGGACGGGCGGATATCTTGCTTCCGTCGTCCAGGATAAACTGGAGTACATTGCTTTCGGGCAGGCTGATTTTCCAGGTTTCGCCGGTTTGAATATTCTTCCCGCTGCGAAGTTCATAATCGAGCAACTGGACCACCTTTGATCCGTTGATTGCAACGGGTGGATTTTTCCGGTATCCTTCCATCATATCCGCGATCTGTTTTTGTCCATCCATGCCTTTTTTGGTGATCGAAATCAGGAACTCCCTGTAGAGGCCATATTGTACATATAATTCCACCAGTTTGTCGAAAAGCGTCCGGCCCTGATTTTTTTCGTAGGCGGCCATCTCGCAGAGAAGCGCTACCGCACTTACCGCATCCTTGTCGCGCAGTTTTGAGCCGATCATCAACCCATAACTCTCCTCTCCCCCGATCACATAGTTCTCCGTGGACTCTTTTTCTTTGATCAGTTCTGCTATCCATTTAAAACCGGTGAGTACATTGTAACAACGGATACCATTTTTAGAGGCAATTTCATCGATCAGGTCGGTGGTCACAATGGTCTTTACCACCATGTCATTTGATTGGGCAACACCCTTTGCTTTGCGTGCTTCGATGAGGTAGTTAAAAGCAA
>DATJYH010000075.1:0-3637 GCA_035499675.1 Puia sp. | reverse complement strand
TGAACAACAGGAATGCCGATCCAAAAACACCTGCCATCAGGAGAGAAAATCCCAGTTGCCCGGGTAAAATAAAATCAATCGACCGGTAGGTGCGTCCGGGCAATTGCTGTATGTCGATGGCGGCCACAGAAAAATTTTGCAAAAAGAGATGGCTGTTGAGCTCTGCCACGATCTCGGTGATGGCCGATTGTACCAGGGGCGACTTATCGGCGGATGAACCCGAGGTCAGCAATTGTACATGATAATGCGGGGCGGGTCCCGTGAGGGAGTCCGGCTGGATATTCAGGATCGCTGCCAGGTGCCCCTTGGCCAGCTCTTCCTCCATTTTCCTGGCATCCGGATAATGCACGAGTTTCAGCATGCTGAGCTTCGCAATGTTTTTGTAGAGCATGTTGTTGCTGTCGCTCTGCGGTGCGATCCCGGTTTTGATATTGACGGCATTATTGTCGACCATGGCGCCAAAAACAACAATGAATATGATGGGGAACAGCAGGGAGAATACCACGGATGTGGGACTGCGAAACATGGCCAGTAAACTGGCCCTGGCGATGGCAAAGGTTGCCTTCAGCTGGCTGTATTTCTTAGGCATCCGGAAACGGGTTGTGTGGAACAAACCTACGGCTTTATAACAATATGGGATATCCCCTGCGTTACTTAAATCTTCTCCGGCTTTGACCTGGTAAACTCGTTTTCCACGTTGCCGGTATTGAGGGTGCCTGCGGGTTCAAACAGCAGGATATGGCATTCCTCCGCTGCGGATGGCCGATGCTCCACGCCCCGGGGCACAATCAGGAACTCACCTTCTTTTACCTCAACCGATCTCTCCCTGAACTGCATATCGAACTTGCCTTTCACTACCAGGAACAGTTCGTCTTCTGTGTCGTGTTGGTGCCAGGTAAAGTCGCCCTTTATCTTGACCAGCTTTACCTGTTGCCCATTCAGTTCACCAACGATTCTTGGAAAATAATAGTCTGAAAAGAGCGAGAGTTTTCCGGCGAGATTGACTTTTTCCATACGCTATTTTTTTGACAGGCTGAGCAATTGCCGGTGCAGCTCCAGCACCTGTGGCAACACCGGCCTTACCTCATCATTGTATATTACAAAATCGCAGCGGTTCATTTTTTCATCCTCCGGCAATTGCTGTTTCATTCGCTTCTGCACTTCCTCGCGGCTCACATGGTCCCGCTTCATGGTTCTTTCAATCCTCAATGGTTCAGGCGCAGATACGCCAATGACATGATCCAGGTATTGTTCGCCGCCGCTTTCAAAAATCAGGGCGGCCTCCTTGATGGCATAGGGGCTGTTTTGTTGCTTCATCCACCGTCTGGAGTCCTCCATGGTAACGGGGTGCACCAGGGCATTGAGTGTTTTTAACTGTTCGGGGTTGTTAAACACCTGCCGGCTGATATAGGCACGGTCCAGCAACCCGTCCCTGTAGGCCTCCTGGCCAAAATGGGCAACGATGTTTTTCCGGAGTGTGGGATCTTCATTCATAAGATGCCGGGCAGCCTCGTCGGCATAATATACCGGGATGCCCAGCACCTCAAAAATGCCGGCCACTGTTGATTTCCCCGATCCGATGCCACCGGTGAGCCCGATCCTTAGCATGGTTGACGTTTTCTATAAAAGCTATTCTGAAAATGATAAAAGCCCGGGTAAAGATCAAAAAGAAATCCGAAATCCTGAAAGAATGGATCTCCCGGATTTCGGATTCAATGTTGTGGCAGGGATGATTTACTTTTTATCTGCTACGGCCACGGCTTTATTGATGTTCTGCGTCCATTCGATGGAAACGGCGCTTTTTTCAATTTTGAGATAACTGCCGGGGCTGGTTTCCATCGTAATAGTGCCATCCTCGTTTACTTTGTTTACGGTACCATGGATACCAGCGATGGTTACGATCTTATCTCCCTTTTGCATGCTTTCCTGGAACTGCTTGGCCTGTTTGGCTTTTTTTGCCTGCGGGCGGATCATAAACAACCAGAACACCAAAATCATACCTCCCAATAAAAGAAACTGAAAGGTCCCTGCGCCAGGCGCCGCATCTAATAAAACTACTAACTGAGTCATGATGTATTTTGATTTTTAAAATTGACAGGTTACCATTTTTTCTTTTCCACTTCCACGTCAAAGCGCAGTTCATGGCTCTGCGACCGCTTTGTGTTGGCGAATACATAGAGCGACTTGTGGTTGATGCCGACATGGTTTTCACTGTTGAAAGCGGCCTTGATCACGCCTTCTGCGCCGGGCAACACAGGTTCCGTAGGTTGTTCGGCAATCGTACAACCGCAACTGGGTTGTACGCGCTGGATGATCAATGGTTTGTCCCCGCTGTTCCTGAAACGGAACGAAACTTCCAGTTTCTGCCCTTCTGCTATTTTGCCAAAGTCCCTGTCGGAAGAATCCAGCCACTCGATACTGGTCAGCTGGCTGGAGTCCACATGTCCTGTGGAGGCAAGGGCGGGAATTACGGGACTGATGCCGGTCTTCTTATCTGTGCTGTTACACGCGATGAATATTATCGTTGCTATTGCACACAGGGCCACAATGCGCATGAATGGTATTTTTTGCAAACGTACTGAAATATTTATGATGTTGGAGACCCGCGTCATGGCCGGCCTGGTTGTCCCGCAGTGATGGTTTAGGGTGTTTTGAAATCAACCTTATGCATTTTATTCTCCTTCACGAGGTCTTTATGGATGTTGTCGAGTATACCGTTGACAAACTGGCCGCTTTGCTGGGTACTGTACTCTTTGGCCAGGTCGATGTATTCGTTGATGGTCACCTTGGGCGGGATCGTTTCAAAATACAGGAACTCACAAACGCCCATTTCCATCAGGATCATATCGAGCATGGCTATCCGTTCAGGGTCCCAGTTTTTCAATTTGGGTTTGATCAGGCCCATGGTCACTTCCTTTTTTTCCATCACCGTCTGCAGCAGGTTTTTTGCAAACTCCCATTTTTCCCGGCTGATCATTTCCTCGAAATGAAAGGTCTGCGGTTTGCTGAAAAAGGCCGGCAACAGTTTGCTGATCATGTCTGCGTCGTCATCCCAGTTGGTGAAGGTTTCCTCCATATAGCTGTCGAACGCTTCGTTTGTCAGCAGAAAATCGCCGAAAATAAACTGGATGATATCCTTTTCCGATTTCCAGTTCCTTCCTTCTTCAGCAATATATGTTTTATACGCTTCGGTTTCCCGGAGTTCGTAATACATTTTCCTGACCAGGTCCGTATTGTTCAGCAGTTGTGGCTTGTCTTCCTTGGCAGCCTGCAGGTAGGACTCGTGTTCCAGTATTTTCCAGAGTAATTCGTTCCCTGCCAGTTTGATGTTTACATTCCGGTCTTCTTCGTTGGGAAGGTGTTTGGAGGAACGGATCATCGAATCCTTTTCGGCATAACGGGCCAGTTCCGTCACAAAATATATCAGATATATAAAAAGCTGCCGGGTCTGATCGAATTGCTTCTGCAGGGTTTTTACGGCGTCGGCGGGTTTTATTTCCTGGTCCTGTGCTTCCAGCATGTATAAGGTTTGCATCACTTTCACCCGGATATTTCTCCTGCTGATCATCTGGTAAGAACTTGTTTGAGGCAGCGAAGATAGGGAAAAGTGTCGGGAGTCTGGAGTCGATGGACCGAG
>DATJYH010000074.1:0-6825 GCA_035499675.1 Puia sp. | reverse complement strand
AAAAAAAGCCCCGATATCGCTTACCTGGAAAAAAAGCGGGAATTGCTGGCCGATCTGGCCGAGACCATTATTCCGGCTACAGACAGCCCGGGTGCCAAAGATGCCGCCGTGCAGGATTTTATCATCGTTATGGTCCGTGATTGTGCCGACATCAAAACAAAAAACAGGTTCATCGATGGGTTGAAAGAACTGGAGCACTACTGTGAGGCTGAATACAAGCAGGGTTTTAGTCAGTGTTCCCCGCAGGAAAAGCAGCAGGTCATGAAATATTTTATGGAGAAAGGAAGGCCTTTCAGAGGAGTGCTCGGTAAGGTGCAGAACAGGTTGTTGGGCAAATCATTTTTCCAGACCTTGCAGGAATACAGCGCGGAAGGATATTGCACCTCTGAAATAGGGGCCACCAGGGGTTTGGCCTATATCCCGATTCCGGGAAAATATATGGGCTGTACTCCGCTGCAAAAAGGGCAGCGATCCTGGGCCACCAAATAAAATACGCATGGGCGATCAGCATCAGGTTTATCAGCATACACCGGGAAACCCGGACAAAGATTACGACGCCATCGTGATCGGCTCGGGCATCAGTGGTGGCTGGGCTGCCAAGGAACTCTGCGAAAAAGGGTTGAAGACCCTGGTGCTGGAGAGAGGACGCCAGGTTGAACATATAAAAGATTATACAACTGCGTTTAAGGATCCCTGGCAGTTTCCGCATCGCCTGAATAACTCCGTCAGCGACCGGGAGGAGAACCCCATTCAAAGCTTGTCGTACAATGAAGCCAGCAAACATTTTTATGTAAACGACCGGGAACATCCTTATATCCAGGAAAAACCCTTCAATTGGATTCGGGGATACCAGGTAGGAGGCAGATCACTGACCTGGGGCAGACAATGCTACCGCCTGAGCGACCTCGACTTTGAAGCCAACCTGAAAGAAGGGATCGGTGTGGATTGGCCGATCCGTTACAAAGACATTGCTCCCTGGTATGACTATGTGGAAAATTTTGTGGGCATCAGCGGCCAGGCGGAGGGACTGCCACAGCTTCCTGACGGGGAATTTCTTCCGCCCATGGAGTTGAATTGTATCGAAGATTATTTTTCTAAAAAAATCCGGGGGCATTACCAGGATCGTATTGTAACGCCCGGTCGCGTAGCCAACCTGACGAAGGGCTGGAATGGAAGGGGACCTTGTCAATATCGGAATCTTTGTACGCGCGGCTGCCCCTTCAGCGGGTATTTCAGCAGCAATGGTGCAACACTGCCGGCCGCGGCGCTTACGGGAAACATGACGTTGCTGCCCGACACGATCGTTACAGAAATCATTTTTGATGAAACCAGGAACCGGGCATCCGGTGTGCGTGTCATGAACCAGCACACTAAGGAAACGCGGGAATATTTTGCAAGGATTATCTTTTTAAATGCATCAACGGTTGCAACGGCCGCCCTCCTGCTGCATTCCACGTCGCGCAGGTTCCCGGATGGATTGGGGAACAGCAGCGGACAGGTGGGACGCAATCTCATGGATCACTTTATCGGAGCCGGGGCCATTGGTGACTACGAGGGCTTTGCTGATGAATATTACTTTGGGCGTAAACCCAATGGGATTTATATTCCCCGTTTCAGGAACATCAATGCCGCAACCATGCGCAAGGATTTTACGAGGGGGTTCGGCTTCCAGGGCATTGGAACCCGCATGGAGTGGAGGGATAAATCCTCACAAGCCGACAGCTTTGGCCAGGCGTACAAGGACCAGCTGCTTGTACCCGGCCCCTGGGCGATGTGGATCGGGGCATGGGGCGAAACACTTCCATATCAAACCAACCGGGTTACGCTTGATTCCCAACAAAAAGACCAGTGGGGTCTGCCGCTTGTAAAGATAAATTTTGAATACCACGAGAATGAAAAAGCCATGGTCCGGGACGTGCGGGCTTCGGCTGAAGAAATGCTGGAAGTAAGCGGTTTCAAAAATGTTAGGTCTTACGACAGCGGTTTCCCCGGCGGCTCGGCCGTTCATGAAATGGGCACTGCCCGTATGGGCAGGGACCCGAAAACCTCGGTGCTCAACGGATTTAACCAGTTACATGATGTAAGCAACGTATTTATTACCGATGGCAGCTGCATGACATCGGCAGGTTGTCAAAATCCCAGTCTGGCCTATATGGCGCTTACTGCCCGGGCCTGCGATTACGCGGTTGCCCAACTAAAAAATGGCAGCCTGTAGGCGATTTCAGCCAGTCCGAGCGACTATATAACGGCACTGATCATACGCTCCCTGCCATGAATATCCTTTCTGGACTCCACATCCCGGAATCCTCCTTTTACGAAGAGTTCCCTCACGGGGACTGACAGCGCTTCATGTATCTCTGCAAAAACCCGGGTTTCCCTGTTGGTTTGTTTTGAAGCCGCCATGGCCAGCGCCCGGTAAAAAACCAGGGGGTCGGCATCGGGGACAAACAGTGCCAGGTGTGGTTCGTATGCAGTTACATGGGCTGCCATTGAGCGCTGTTCGCTGAACGGAACGTAAGGTGGGTTGCTCACCAGGCAATCAAAAACCGGCAGTCTTTCAAGGTCAGCAGGGTCAAGAAAATCAAGCTGCACAAAAGTTATCGCCGCCTGCTGCATCGTGGCATTGCGCTGCGCAACCGCCAGCGCGCCGGGGCTTATATCACAGGCAAAGATGGTGGCAGTGGGCAATTTCTTTTTAAGCGCTATCGCGATGCAACCGCTGCCGGTGCCTACGTCCAGGATAACCGGGAATGTTTGACCAGCTGTCTTGATTTTTTTCCTGTCCATGGATGTAACCACCCACTCAACGAGTTCCTCCGTTTCTGGACGCGGTATCAGGACCTGGTCATTGACAAAGAACTTCATCCCGCAAAACCAGGCCTCCTCCAGTACGTACTGAACGGGTTTATGCGTGAGCAGTTCGTCCGTATATTTTTGCAGCGACAACATTTGTTCCGGTGACAATGGAGATGTTTTGTGGATGATGCGATCCGTTTTTGTGAGACCCGTGATTTTCTCCATCACCAGGTCCGTTATATTACCGGCTTCGCGATGTTCATAGATGTTACTAAGGTTGGCGGTTGTTGATGCCGTTGCCTCCTGGATGGTCATGGAACAAACTTACAAATTTGCCTGTTAGTTGTATGGATGCGCTTGTGGGAGAGCCTGCCAGTGCCGTTGCGATAGCGGCAAAAAGACTAATTTTGTCCGGCATGCTTTCTTCACCTATTATTTCTTCGGCCTCCTCCTTGAACACGGATGAAATCTATATGCATCGTTGCCTGGAACTGGCATTACGGGGTATGGGTTTTGTCGCTCCGAACCCCATGGTGGGAGCCGTATTGGTTTACCAGGGCCGGATCATTGGGGAAGGCTATCATCAACATTATGGCCAGGCACATGCAGAAGTTAACTGCCTGCAGTCGGTTAAAAAAGAAGATGAACCTCTGGTGACAGAATCGGTGTTGTATGTATCTCTTGAACCCTGTGCACACCATGGGAAAACGCCTCCATGCGCGGATCTCATCATACAAAAAAGGATTCCCAAAGTGGTGGTGGGCTGCAGGGATCCTTTTCCACGGGTGGATGGCAAGGGAATTGAAAAAATGCGGTCCGCCGGAATTGAGGTATTGACTGGGGTACTGGAAACTGCATGCCGAGACATCAATAAACGGTTCCTGACATTTCACACGCTGCATAGGCCATACATTATAGTAAAATGGGCACAAAGCGCCGATGGAAGGATGGCCAGCGCCGATCGTTCGAGGCTGTCCATCAGCCATCCGCTGACGAACCGCCTGGTCCATAAATGGCGGAGTGAGGAATCTTCCATCCTGGTAGGAACCAACACAGCGCTTTTTGACGATCCGGCCCTGACAACCCGGTTATGGAAAGGCCCTGATCCCATACGAATCGTGATCGATATGGATCTCCGGCTTCCTTCTTCGCTACAGCTGTTCGATCACCAGGTAAAGACGATCGTGTTCAACGCCCGCCTGCATGATGAACAGCCCAACTTGTTGTACTACCAGGTCACCCGCGACGTGTCGCTGGTGCCACAACTCCTTCAGGCACTCCGGCACATGAATATATTGAGCATTTTGGTGGAGGGAGGGCCCTCGCTGTTGCAATCTTTTATTGATGAGGACAGCTGGGACGAAGCGAGGATCATCAGCAATGAGACCATGACCATTGGCAATGGTATCCCCGCGCCCTCGCTGCCGGGGCTGCAATCGGTGGGCGGGGAGCGGATCGCGACAGACAGCATCCGGTATTTCAGGAGGTCATGAAACCTGCTGGAGCGATCAGGCACTCCGTATACAACAAATCACAGGCCATGCAAAACAAATGACAGTACAGGAAGATTACTATTATACGATTGACCGGGAAGCAAACGCCGATTTCAGGGACCGGGGCAGCCGATTTATCGCGTATGCATCACCGTTAAAAAACAAGGAAGATTTCAGGAAAAGACTGGCGGATGCCAAAAAAGAGCATCCGAAGGCTACGCACCTTTGTTTCGCCTATCGGCTGGGGCTGGATGGGAGCCAGTTCCGGGTAAGCGACGACGGAGAACCTTCAGGTTCGGCAGGAAGACCCATTCTCGGACAGATCGACAGTAAAAAACTTACCGATGTCCTGGTCATCGTGGTCAGGTATTTTGGCGGAACCCTGTTGGGTGTCCCGGGACTCATCCATGCCTACAGGTCTGCGGCTGCGTTATCGCTTCAATTGGTTCCGGTGTTGCAAAAGCCCGTTGAGGTTTCCTACACGATCGTTTTTGACTACACCCGGGTAAATGAGGTCATGACTATTTTAAAGAAGAATCAGTGTTCAGTAACCGACAGGGAGATGCAGCTTTTTTGCAGGCTGCAAATTGGCATTCCCAGGAACAGGCTGGAAGAAGTGTTATTCAGCCTGCAGGGTCTGCCCAATCTGGAAATGCTGAAAACCTGAAGCAGTGCTTTCAGCGGATGATTCCATCAATCTTTGCCTGCAGAAAGCGATTGCTCACCTTTAATTCCTTGCTTCCGGGGCTATATGTATAAAATCCTTCGCCGCTTTTCATCCCGAGGCAACCGGCAGTAACCATGTTTACCAGCAGGGGACAGGGGGCATACTTGGGATTTCCAAAACCCTCCTGCAGCACCCGGAGAATGGCAAGACAAACATCTAATCCGATAAAGTCTGCCAGTTGAAGAGGCCCCATCGGGTGCGCCATGCCGAGCTTCATCACCGTGTCAACCTCCTCCACACCGGCAACCCCCTCAAATAAACTGTAGATGGCTTCGTTGATCATCGGCATAAGGATGCGGTTCGCGATAAATCCGGGATAGTCATTCACCACGCAGGGGACTTTGCCGAGTTGTTGCGAGAGCGACACAATGCTGTCCGTCGTTTCCTGTTGGGTAGCATAACCGTTGATCACTTCCACGAGTTTCATCACAGGCACGGGGTTCATAAAATGCATCCCGATTACATGCCCCGGTCTTTTTGTAGCGGCTCCGATCCGGCTGATGGAAATGGAAGAAGTGTTGGTCGCCAGGATGCAGCCGGCGGGTGCCGCTTCGTCGAGTTGTGAAAAGATCTGCAACTTCAGACCGATATTTTCGGTTGCGGCCTCCACCACAAGGCTCGCTCCCTCCACGCCCTGGCTGATATTTGTTTGCGTGCTGATGCGGTTCATCGTCCCGGTTTTTTCATCGGCTGTCAGGACCGCCTTGGCAACCTGCCGGTCCAGGTTTTTGCCAATGGTTTGTAAGGCTTTCTCCAGTTGACCTGCGTTTACATCAACCAGGGTTACTCCAAAAGCATGTTGGGCAAATAAATGGGCAATTCCGCTCCCCATGGTACCGGCGCCAATGACAGCGATTTTCTTCATGTCATTTGTTTTTAAAAGTCAATACAAGGTTACAATTCTCCGGGAAAAGCAGCATGAAAATTTATGAAATCAACTATTTGTGTACGACAACCGCTCCATGATAACAGGTAAGGACCCGGTAATGCTGATTTTTGCCCTGGGAGATGGCGTTCTCATTATTTTCACCTAAAATTGCAAATCCCGCGACCACGGGACCTAAGAAATATCCACTATGTATCCTAATCTTTACTATGCATTCAGGGATTTGTTTGGTGTAGACTGGAAATTCCTTCGTTTTGTTAACTCTTTCGGCTTTTTTGTTGCGATTTCATTTATTGGGGCGGCGATCACGCTCACCATGGAGCTCAGGCGAAAAGAGAGACAAGGATTGTTACAGGGCATGGATGAAAAGTTGCTCGTGGGCAAACCGGCAAGTCCTGCTGAACTACTGACCAATTTTATCATTGGTTTTTTGGTAGGATACAAGTTTATCGGTTTGTTCCTGCTGAACAGTTCGATGGCCGTCAATCCGCAGGATTTTATTATGTCTGCCCAGGGCAGCTGGCCCGCGGGATTATTGGTGGGCCTGCTTTTCGCAGGGCTGAAATGGTGGGAAAAACAAAAGCAGAAACTTCCGGAGCCGGAAGAACGTACCATCCGCATCTGGCCACACGACCGTGTGCCGGATATGGCGGTACTGGCCGCATTGTTTGGTTTTTTGGGCGCCAAAATATTCAACAGCCTTGAAACTTGGGGGGATTTTGTCAAAAACCCGCTGGAGTCTCTCTTCTCTTTCAGCGGGCTTACATTTTACGGAGGCCTGATCTGTGCCGCGCTTGCCATCTGGTATTATGCTTCTAAAAGAAAAATCGGTTTTTGGTATCTCAATGACGCCGCCGCGCCGGGACTGATGCTGGCCTATGCATTGGGGAGGATAGGATGCCAGGTTTCGGGGGATGGTGACT
>DATJYH010000073.1:0-13500 GCA_035499675.1 Puia sp. | reverse complement strand
CAGTAAGAGAAGGGAAAAAAAGGAAAATACATATCACATAAAAAATCAATCTATCAAAATTAAATCTGCTAAGATTTCAATTAGATTATGTTATCATTAATAATCAATAAATTACAAAAAACAGTACATATTACAATGAATTATATTTGATCTTTTCCAATTAAATTTCATTTTTTACTGATGTATTTAACTAACTTAGTAAATAATTGATGAGCATTCTACCAAATCAACTATTGATGAAGAAAATTGAATCTTCCAATTTTTTAATATGGATTGGGGGGCCATCCACCCTTCAGATTCGTGTAAAATCGGTTTTTCACACCGTCACCACGCTGGTCCAACAGCTTTTTCATCCCATATTTCTGCCCCTGGTTCCGGGAAAGCCAATTACCGGGCAAGGGGGCCCGACAAGAGCCCTGCCACGCATTGCTTACGCCATTACCTATGACTCTTACTTCCACCACCACTCCGGTGATCAGATCTTATCCCTGAAAAAAAGAAATCCGACGACTAACGATGCCATGGACTTCACCGGCCGGAAAAGGCCCGGTTTATCAAAGATTGCAGCCATTTGTGCAGAACGAAATCATTTGGCCTGAAAAAGGGGCAGAATCATTGATTCTCATAAATAGAAAAAGGTACAGCAAGATGAAGAACTTCTGATACAAGTTCATTGCTGTACCCCTTTTTAACACTTAAAACCAATTGCAATGTTACTAAAACTTTCTGCAACTGTTACTGCTTTGTTATTATTTATTGTTGGCTATTCACAGGTATCAGATTCTACAAAAAAGACGGCTGCCGTCGCGGATTCTGCAGCCAAACCCCCAGCTACCCCTCCCCCGGTTGCCATTACAGGATCAGTAGATGTCTATTACCGGGTCAACTCAGGTGGCAGTAAATATCCCAATAATTACACCAGCTTCACCAATTCAGTCAACTCCTTTGAGTTGGGTATGGCCTCCATCAGGGGCGATCACAGTTTCGGAGCAGTAAGTGCTACGGTTGATCTTGGTTTTGGAAGAAGGGCAGAAGAGTTTTCCTATAATGACGGAGGTCACCCTACCCTGTTTGCCGTTAAACAATTGTTCCTCGCATGGCAGGCCACCAGCAAGTTAAAATTTACCATGGGTAAATGGGGAACCCATATCGGTTACGAAGTGGTTGACGCCTTCTCCAACAGGAACTATAGTATGGATTATATGTTCTCATATGGCCCGTTCTTTCACACTGGATTGAAGGCCGATGTTACCCTCAGCGGAACCACCGCCTTTATGGTGGGCATTGCCAATCCCACAGATTTCAGTACCACGGTTTCCTCTACCAAGGTGGCCATTGCCCAGTTCAGTACGGGTACCAAGAGCGGCAAATGGAAATTCTTCCTCAACTACCAGGGTTATTCCGGGGTCAGTCAGCCTGAACAAATCAACCCTACCGGCCCCAGCTATACGCTTTATAAAAGTCTTAACCAGTTCGATCTCGTGATCAACGGCACCCTGAGCGGCAAGTTTGGCATCGGTTATAACGGGACCGTGCAGACGATCAACGACGGTGCTTCCAAGAGTTGGTGGGGTTCTGCTCTCTATCTCAATTTCGATCCAACTTCGAAGTTCGGGTTGACACTAAGAGGAGAATATTTTAGTGATAAAGATGGTGTTAAAATAAATCCGATCGACCTGGCGGCCGATCCAAATCAAACGCCGGGATTAAATGTTGTGGATCTCACTCTTTCGGGGAATGTGAAGATTGGCAATCTTACCATCATACCCGAGGTCCGTTTGGACAACGGGTCCAAGAATTTCTTTAACAAATCTGACGGCTCCTATACGCAAAGTACATTCAGCGCTTTGTTGGCGGCGGTCTACCATTTCTAGCAAATTATATCAGGGTGGTACTGCAAATAAAAACGAGTAGAATAAATGCAGCAAAAAAACCAGATCTCTTTGTTTTCATAAACTCAATTCTTAATCAACCAAACCCAATTCACATGCATCACAAAATCTTTGGTAAAGGCAGATCCCGGTCGTTAAAGGGCATCATCAGCCTTTTGCTAATTCTCCTGATTATCCCAACACTTCTCCCGGCACAGGACCCCTCGGGAGCAAAAACCGGAACACTTGGGGACATTGACACAACAGCCGTTAAGGTCCTTGACACCGTATCCAAAGCAAAGGATACTACCGTTGCTGGCGCCAGTAACACGATCGGAAAGCTGGCAGCTGTAGTACAAACCATTGGTAATGCTGATGGCCATAACAAGATTGCCATCAATATCATGTGGACACTGATTACAGGCTTCCTGGTGATGTTCATGCAGGCTGGTTTTGCACTGGTAGAAACAGGCTTTACGCAAAAGAAAAACGTGGCGCATACGATGGCGATGAACTTCATGGTCTATGGCATCGGAATGCTGGGATTCTGGATCTGTGGCTTTGCATTTATGTTCGGAGGTGCATTGAACGGGGCTACCTTAGGCGGTGCTCCTGGAGTAATCAGCCATGAATACGTGGTCCATTTATTTGGACATGATTTTGGCATCTGGGGAAAGGCTGGATATTTCCTGAATAGTGATGTTTATGATGTTGGCGTCTTCGCACTCTTCCTGTTTCAAATGGTATTCATGGATACAACGGCCACAATCCCAACGGGTGCCATGGCCGAAAGATGGTCTTTCAAGTCGTTTATTGTTTTTGGCTTTTTTATTTCTATGTTCGTTTATCCGCTCTTCGGAAACTGGGTATGGGGCGGAGGCTGGCTCTCGCAACTTGGTGTGAACTTTGGCCTGGGGCATGGGCACGTCGATTTCGCCGGCTCCTCCGTGGTCCACGAGGTTGGCGGCGTAGCTGCCCTCGCTGGAGCAATGGTAATTGGACCCCGTCTCGGAAAATATGGAAAGGATGGAACAGTGAATACAATCCCGGGGCACAATATCCCAATGGCTCTTTTGGGAACATTTATCCTCGCTTTCGGTTGGTTTGGCTTTAATCCGGGTTCCACCCTGGCTGGTTCCGACCTCCGGATATCTGTAATTGCTGTAAACACGATGCTGGCAAGTGCCGCCGGCGCATTTGCAGCAATGATCTTCATGTATGCAAAGGGGCAAAAACCAGATCCTGGCATGCTGGCCAACGGTATGTTGGCTGGTCTTGTTGCCATCACAGCACCTTGCGCATTTGTTACCTCGCTTTCCGCTGTTGTCATCGGCCTGGTCGCAGGTGTCCTGGTGATTGTGGTTTATAATTTCCTTGACAGAAAACTTAAGATCGATGACCCCGTGGGAGCTTTTGCTGTACATGGCGCCAATGGCTTCTGGGGCGTACTGTCATTAGGGCTTTTTGCAGATGGTTCATATGGCGATGGCTGGAACGGTGTGCCGGGCACCGTCAAGGGCCTTTTCTACGGCGATGGTAAACAATTCGTGGCAGAGCTGATCGGTGGATTGACCTGTTTCGTATTTGTGTTTGCGGTGATGTACGTGTTTTTCAAATTATCCGATAAGGTAGTCAAACTAAGAGTATCCGAGCAGGTTGAAAAAGATGGGCTTGACATCCCTGAAGTGGGAGCATTAGGCTATGTTGATTAAAATGCTTAATAAAAAGAAGGCCGAAATGAATATTCGGCCTTCTTTTTTGAATCTTCGAACAATTATCTTAAAATCAATGGATAGCACAGTTAATGTCAAATATTAAATTTATTAATATTCGATAATTTTATTAACAATTAATTATTATATTTTCCATTTTGATAAGAAAATTGCTAAATTAGCAAAGAATATTTTATATAATATTTTTTTATAATATACCTAGTTCTGCAATATGCCATTCTCCCTGACTGCTAATAAACCGAAACGATACCGGATCTTCTCACCAATAAGGGACTTCCTGGCCGACAGCCGGTCAACTGGCATTCTCCTGATCGGTTGCACAGCAATATCGATCGTCATTACAAATACTTCCACAGGTGGTTGGTATCATCGACTGTGGAACACAGAGAATAATTCACTTACCAGCTGGGGTTTGCCAGGATCCCTACTTGAGTGGATTAATAATTTTTTGATGGCTTTCTTCTTTGTTCTTGCGGCTACTGAAATAAAAAGGGAGTTGCTAAATGGCGAACTTTCCACTGTTAAAAAAGCGATCCTGCCTTTCGGTGCGGCGCTCGGTGGCATGTTGGTCCCGGCTTTAATATTTATCGCGTTCAATTTTCACACAGCATACAGGCATGGATGGGGAATTCCCACGGCAACAGATATTGCTTTTTCATTGGGTGCGGCGTCGCTGCTTGGTAAAAGATTCCCGGTTGGACTAAAGATTCTGCTGATGGCCCTGGCGATCATTGATGATCTGGGTGCTATTCTGGTAATTGCCCTTTTTTACGGTGGAAATATACACTGGCAATACCTTGGAATGAGTGGCCTGATCTATGGATTTCTTTGGTTGATGAATCTCATGAAGATCAAGTTTAGCATGGTGCAGGTTGTACTTGGCTTTTTCCTTTGGTACCTGATGTTACAATCGGGTGTTGAAGCCGCTATCAGTGGCGTGTTGTTCGCCTTTGTAATGCCTGTGGACGCGCTGGCCCAGATCGAAAAAAAGATCCATAAGATTGTAAACTTTGGAATACTCCCGCTGTTTGCATTGGCAAACACGGCCATCCTTTTTCCGGCGGATGTTCTGGGCGCCATGAATACCTCCGTTGGTATGGGCATTGCCTTTGGACTTGTCATTGGCAAGCCGCTGGGTATTTTTCTTGTAAGCAGGGCAATGGTTGCGTTGAATCTGGCCCACTTACCTACCAACGTAAGATGGAACCAACTGTTAGGAATGGGTATGCTCGCCGGCATAGGTTTCACGATGTCAATTTTTACAACAATGCTTGCTTTCGGCGATGAATCATTCCGGGATGTAGCGAAGATATCAATCCTTACTGCGGTAGTAGCTTCTGTATTGATCAGCTATCTGTATTTTCGGGCGATCGGTGTTGTCAAACATGTTTCCGTTCCAGTGGCCACCCTGCCCCTGACGGAACAGTCAGTCGCAGAACAGCAACTGGCTAACATATGACCGATATTTTTTGATCAGTTTTACTTCGGCTTACATCATAAAAAAACCCTCTTTACAGAGGGCTTTTTTAATAGTATGTTCTGAAGTGCTGTTTGAAAATAATGCATCGTTCACCGGGACCTTGATAGCCTAATGCTGTTCTTAATTCCTCCCTCCAGCCACTAAAGCCAGTCGGTGTTTCTTTTGTCGATCCCTCTCCCTTAACCAAACAAATAACAACAGGCTCCCTATCCAGCCAAAACAACCAGCGAATACCTTGAAAATATCAAGGTAAGCCGGATCCAGGCTTATAAAGAAATTTCTAATCGTAAGAAAAATAATGGATATCTGATAGATAAGTAATGTCATAACTCAAATTAGAATGCAAAGTTGCATCAAATTTGTGTAAAATACAATAGATATCTAACTGAAAAATAATTTATAACAAATAACATAATAAACTATATATAACCTCGGACGATGGTTAGGAGATTTATAAGATCATTTTTCGCTAAAAGTCATGTTTTTTTAAGCCGGTGCCCAATAAATCAACTCCAATCAGAAAAAATCACTTTTTATCGACTATTTTTTTTGATGAAATTTTTAAAAAAAATTATGCGGAGTTCCGGGCGGCGTTGATGATCCCAAAGGAACAGCGTATGATCAGCTTTTCGTACACTTCTTTGAGTGGTGAATTGATGAGTGCAGTTTCCAGCTCTCTGAATTTGATGATGGCATACTGTTGAATGGTGCTCAACGGAAGTACGATCCGCTCCCGCATCTGGATAGATAATTGTTCCACCGGGTAATCCGCCATCAATTCCTGCTTGCCGGAAAGTTTTAAAAGATATTTGCGGGTCAGTTCGTATTCATCATAGATCTTGGTCCAGATATCTCCATATACCGGATCCTTTGAATAATGTTCGGTCAAAGGGAAAAAACATTTCTTCATGGCCATTTCACAATTGTCCATCAGCGTTTTTACAAACAGCGAATTGTCGTACAGTAGCTTCACCTGGGCCCACTTTCCCTTTTGTTCCATCTTACGCAGCGCGGTACCCACGCCATAATATCCAGTCACATTCTGCTTTAACTGGCTCCAGGAACCCACGTAAGGAATTGCACGAAGATCTTTGAATTCCAGCCTGCCCGAACTGCTGCGCTTGGTGGGCCGGCTGGCAATATTGGTTTCGCTGTAAAACCGGAGCGGGCTGATCTCGCTCAGGTAGCGCATAAAATAAGGGTGATTCTTCAGCGCATCATAGGACTGATAACTTTCGGCAGCCATCTCCTGCAGTAATTCCTCCTCGCCTTCCAGCAGGGTTATTTCACGGGCGGAGAACAGGTCGTTCGAAATTCCGGCGTGGATCAGTTGCTCGATATTATATTGCGCTGAGTCCACTGTACCAAAATTCGAACTCACGGTTTGACCCTGGATCGTAAGCTGAATCTGTTTGTTGGCGATGTTCTTCCCCATCGACGCATAGAATTTATGCGTCTTCCCTCCACCCCGGGCGGGCGGGCCTCCGCGTCCGTCAAAAAAGACAACATCCACTCCATATTGCCGGGAAACGGCGGTCAGTTCCTCCTTGGCCTTGTAAATCCCCCAGTTGGCCATCAGGTATCCACCATCCTTGGTACCGTCGGAGAACCCAACCATGATTGTCTGGGTGTTACTGAGACGGGCCAGGTGGTCCCGGTAAGTCTTGTTCTCGTAGAGTTCCTTCATCACCTCGGCCGCCCGCTGCAGGTCGTCCACGGTTTCGAACAAAGGCACGATATCGATGTTCAATGCTTCCTTCTTCCAGCCACTAAGGAGGAACAGTCCATAAACCTCCATCACATTCAAAGCACTGTTGCATTGGCTGATGATGTACCGGTTGCAGCCTTCCTCGCCATTGTATTCCTGGATGGTCCGGATAGCGGCGATGGTCCGCAGGGTATCTTTTACAAGATCATCCTCGTATATATCCGGCTGGGCCAAACCGTTAGCATGACATAGTATTTTTATTTTTTCGGGGGCCGGCAAGGAATCATAACCATCGGGCAATAACTTTTCTTTCCGGCAAACGGCCGACAGCACTTTTCCGTGAACAGAACTGTCCTGCCGGATGTCCAGCGTGGCAAAATGCAAGCCGAACACATTCACCTTGCTGATCAGGTTGTCAACCAGGTGAAGAAATAGGCTGTTGTGCTGATAGATCAGTATCTCCCGGATTTGTTGCAGGGCAGTAAGAATCTCCTTCTTGCTGAGGTCGGTTCTTTGTTCAGGAATGAAAATATTATTGTACAATTTATCTTCAAGACCAGCCAGGATCACATCAACACCCTTAAATGTGAGTCGCCGCTTGAGCCGCCGGACATCCAGGTAGTAGCATTTGATAATGGCTCCCCGCAGCGCTTCACTCACTTTCATGGTGGTAGCGACATTCACAAAAGGATTTCCGTCCCTGTCGCCACCCGGCCAGAATCCCATGTTGATGACGGGATTATTTTCCGATATGGCCTCTGGAAACTGGCTCTTTAGTGAGGACAGAATGCGGCCTGCAGCATGATAAAACACATTTTCGAGATACCAGATCAGGCTGATCGCTTCGTCGTAGGGAGTGGGCTTTTGCTTTTTCAGAAAGGGAGTCTTGCCCAGCTGCTGCATGTACATATTGATCTGGCTGGCGTTGTTTTCAACGACTGCCCGCGACAGATCATTGATGATGCCCAGCACAGGACCGGGATAAAACTGGGTGGGATGAGCAGTGAGCACCAGCCGGACGGAATAATCTTTCAGTTTGCATGCCAGTTCCTCCTCCTTGTTGTATTGAATGACATCAGACGACAATTGCTTAATAGTACCCACACCACCCATATCATTGACATCTTTAAAGGCTGCGTCCTCCAGGGCATCAAAGAGCACGATCTGTCTTTCGGCATACTGGACAAACCGGAACAACACATCTACCCGCTCGCGTTCATTTTCAAGCGAAGTATGCTTTTTAAAAAATTCCTCGATGATTTCTTCAGGACTTTGCTTCTTCTTATAGCTGTCCTCGCAAAAAGTCAGCAGCAGGGAGAGCAGTATGCCTGTCTTTTCGATGCGGTGAAAAGGAAGTGATGTGAACAGGCTGTTGTATAACTGAAATTTAATGCCGACCAGGTTCCTGAATTGCTGCAAACCAGGGGAGAACGGGTGGTTCATGACGACTACACATTTAAAAAATGTTCAACAAAAAACATAGCAAGCAGCAAATGATCAAATCAATGCCCTAAATTAATTTATTTTCTTAAAAAAAATTCCCGATTTATTATTTTTCTTTCAGATACTTTCCTACATTTGCCGTCTCGTTTCCCATGCATTGCAAAAAACAGCATATCATCGTTTCCTTCCCAACGTCACGGACGGTTTTCCCCACTGTTACGTCTTCCATTATCACCATTACAACAACCCGTTAAGGGTTGTACAGTTTCATATTACACCAGGGGCCTCCGGGCTGTTTTCTCAAAATAAAATATTTATGTCATTTCTTCGATGAAATCTATCAGACCATAAATCAGTGAATATGCAGGTACTCAAATTTGGCGGCACGTCGGTTGCCAATGCTGAAAACATCAACAAGGTGGTTGAGATCATCAACCAGGCGCAGCTGACAGACCGGATAACCGTAGTGGTGTCGGCATTGGGTGGCATTACAGACACCCTGCTGCAATGCGGAGCGCTTGCTGCCGCGGGCGATGAACAATACAGGGAAAAACTGGAATTTGCTACGCAGCGTCATCTTGAAACGGTCCGCCTGCTTATTCCTCTCACGCAGCAGAGCGCGGTGCTCAGCCTGGTTAAAAAACGTTGCAACGAAATAGAAGACATTTGCAAGGGTATCTTCCTGCTCGGTGAACTTTCCGCCAGGACCAGGGATAAAATTGTCAGTTATGGCGAATTACTATCATCCCAGATCATAGCAGCAAGACTAACCTGCCTGGGCATCCGGAACAGCTGGATAGATGCCCGCGACCTGATTATTACCGATTCACAATTCGGGCACGCTGCAGTAGACTACGTGGCCACGGATGAGAAGATACGGTCCGTTTTTTCGGAGGTCAGCAGCCCGGTGCTGCTGTTGCCGGGTTTTATCGCCTCGGATCACATGGGAAACACGACCACACTGGGAAGAGGTGGCTCAGATTATACCGCCGCGATCGTGGCAGCGGCCCTGGATGCCCGCCTCGTGGAAATATGGACCGACGTTTCGGGAATGATGACAGCCGACCCAAGGGTGGTTCCCAACGCAAAGGTGATCCCCCGCATCTCCTACCAGGAAGCCATGGAACTGTCACATTTTGGCGCTAAAGTAATTTACCCGCCAACCATCCAGCCGGTCATGAACAAGGGCATACCCGTGTGGATCAAAAACACCTTCGCCCCCGGGGATAAAGGCACCCTGATTGAAAAGGCATCCACCCGCAACGGCGGCAGCATCCGTGGAATTTCGAGCATCAATCAAATCGCGTTGCTCAGCCTTGAGGGAAGCGGCATGGTAGGAATACCCGGTTTTTCGAAACGATTGTTTGAAGCCCTCTCGGGTGAAAAAATCAATGTCATCCTCATCACGCAAAGCTCCTCGGAGCATTCCATATGCGTGGGCATCGACGAAATGAACGCAACGCGGGCCAAGGACACTGTTGACAAAACCTTTGTTCATGAAATCGAATCCGGCAAGGTAGAACCGCTGATCGTGGAGAAGGGGCTGGCCATTGTGGCGCTGGTAGGCGATAACATGAAAAACCACCCGGGCATCAGCGGCAAAATGTTCGGTGCCATGGGAAGAAACGGGGTGAATGTAAGGGCCATCGCACAGGGCTCTTCTGAAAGAAATATTTCCGCCGTCATTAACACGGCCGATGTTAAAAAGACCATCAATGTGCTGCACGAAGAATTTTTTGAAACCACGCATAAACAGCTGAATCTTTTCATCACTGGTACCGGCAACGTGGGCAGCAGGCTAATGGCCCAGCTACAACAGCAATATGGTTACCTGGAGGAACATCTGCGCTTACAGGTTCGCGTGGCCGGGCTGGCCAACAGCAAGAAAATGGTTTTTGCAGATGACGGTGTGAGCCTCAATGACTGGAAATCTCAATTGGACAAGGGTGAAAACATGAACCTGCAGGATTACCTGGCTGTTATCCGTTCAAAGAATCTTCGCAACTCCGTTTTTGTGGATGTAACTGCCAACGATCAGGTGGGTACCTGTTATGACCAGTTGCTGCAGAAAAGCATTTCGGTAGTGGCCTGCAACAAGATCGCCTGCTCTTCCCCTTTTCAATATTATAAAAAGCTGAAGAACCTTTCCCGTGAATTCAATGCCGGTTTCTTTTTTGAGACCAATGTGGGAGCCGGCCTGCCGGTGATCGGGACATTGAATGATTTGCTGCGAAGCGGGGATAAAGTGAATCGCATCGAAGCTGTTTTGAGTGGAACCCTGAATTTTGTTTTCAACCATTATGATGGCAGGAAAAGTTTTGCAGCGGTGGTCCGCCAGGCACAGGATGAAGGATATACGGAACCAGATCCCCGGCTGGACCTGAGCGGGACCGACGTGATGCGCAAGATCATGATCCTGGCCCGTGAAGCAGGTGAGAAAATAGAGATGGAGGACATCGACAACAATTCCTTCATGCCTGCTTCCTGTATGAAGGGCACCGTGGCTGATTTCTATCATGCGATGGAAAAAGAGGAGGCGCATTTTAAAAAATTGCTGGAAGAAGCCCGGGCAAAAGGAAAAAAATTGAAATTCGTTGCGCAATATCAAAACGGGAAAGCGAAGGTGGGTTTGCAGCACATCGATCCGAGCCACGATTTTTATCACCTGTATGGCAAGGACAACATCGTTTTGTTTTATACGGACCGTTACCCGGAACAACCGCTGGTGATCAAGGGAGCAGGGGCCGGAGCAGAGGTTACGGCATCCGGGGTCTTTGCGGACATCATCCGTGCGGCAAGCGCATAACCACGAAAACGACCAGCGCGTTTCAGACATGACATCGATAAAAATAAAAAGCCCGGCCACCGTCGCCAATCTCGTCTGCGGATTTGATGTACTCGGCATGTGCCTGCATGAGCCCTATGACCTGATGGAACTGACCCTGCTCGACGAGAAAAAGGTGCTGATCCATAGCGACAGCGGATACGAGCTCCCTGCCGATCCCGCACAAAACACAGCGGGCGCGCCATTGCTTTCTATCCTGGAGGAACTCGACCAACCGGTGGGATTTGAGCTGCGCATCCAAAAAAATATCAAACCAGGCAGTGGCATCGGGTCCAGTGCAGCCAGCGCGGCCGGCGCCGTGATCGCTGCCAACCATTTGCTCGGAAATATATTTACCAACGAAGACCTGGTGCGTTTTGCGATGATGGGTGAAAAAGTGGCGTCCGGCGTCAAACATGCAGATAACATTGCGCCCTGCATTTATGGCGGCATTACCCTGATCCGGTCTATTTTCCCCCTGGACATCGTCCCCATTCCCACTCCTGCCCTATACGTAACCGTGGTGCACCCGCAGATCGAGGTGAGAACCTCCGATGCGAGGCAGATACTGCGGAAAGAAGTGCTGCTGAAGGACGCCATCCGTCAATGGGGGAATATTGCCGGGTTGGTGGCCGGGTTCATGAAAAATGACTACGACCTCATCGGGCGTTCGCTGGAGGATGTCATCATTGAACCGGTGAGAAGCATGCTCATTCCGGGTTTTGACCAGGTAAAAAAAGAATGCAAACTGGCCGGTGCGCTGGGTGGCGGCATTTCGGGATCGGGGCCTTCCATTTTTATGCTGAGCAGGGAAGAAAAAACAGCCCTGGCCGTAAAAGAGGTGATGCATGCCGTGTATGATAAGATTGGGCTCGCGCATCACACTTATGTTACTACCATCAACAGGGAGGGGGCAAAACTGATTCCCTGAACCTGCGGCGATGGGCCTTGGAAACCGGATGACGCAAGAGCTTTTACCTTAGGCCAACGAGTTTGTTATTTCAATTACTATGTAAGATTTTATGTTGTACTATAGCCTTAATCATCAGTCTCCGAAAGTCAGTTTCAGGGATGCGACCATCCAAGGTCAGGCACCCGACAAAGGACTGTATTTTCCCGAGGTCATCCCGGTCTTTGAACGAAAGATGATCGGTCACATAGAAGATTATTCAAAAGAAGCGATTGCATTTGAGGTGATCAGACCCTTCACGGGCGATAGTATACCGGATGAGATTTTATCGCAGATTGTCGCAGAAACCATTGATTTCGATTTTCCGCTTGTACCTGTAACCAGCGACAGTTTTGCATTGGAGCTTTTTCATGGCCCCACCCTGGCATTTAAGGACGTGGGTGCAAGGTTCATGAGTCGCTGCCTGGGGCATTTTGTGCGAAACCGGGACAAAAAAATAACTGTCCTGGTCGCCACTTCGGGCGATACCGGGGGCTCCGTTGCCAGCGGATTTTATGAGGTGGAAGGTGTGGAGGTTGTCATTCTTTATCCTTCCGGAAAAGTCAGCAGCATCCAGGAATTGCAGCTGACCACCTTCGGAAAAAATATTACCGCGCTGGAAGTGAGCGGCAGCTTTGACGATTGTCAGCAGATGGTGAAACAGGCATTTGCCGACCAGGCGCTGCAGAAAGAACTCTTCCTGACCTCCGCCAACTCTATCAATGTGGCCCGGTGGTTGCCACAACAGTTCTATTATCTTTTTGCTTACCGGCAATGGGCCGACAAAAAAAATCCTCCTGTGTTCAGCGTACCCAGCGGCAATTTTGGAAATATCTGCGCGGGACTGCTTGCGCATCGTTCGGGGTTGCCCGCCGGTCACTTTATAGCTGCCTGTAATGCCAATGATATTGTGACACGCTATCTGCAGGATGGAAACTATACACCCAAACAGGCGCTGGCAACCATGTCCAATGCCATGGATGTTGGCAACCCGAGCAATTTTGTACGTATTCTCGAACTATTTCACCGGGAATTTCAGTCGCTGAAAAATGTGCTGAGCAGCGATAGTATTTCGGATGAAGCTACGGCTGAAACCATCAAAACCCTTTATCATAAGCATCATTACCTGGCCGACCCTCATGGAGCTGTTGGATACCTGGCATTGAGCCAGTGGTTGAAGCAGCAAGGTGGCGGCAAGGGTATCTTTCTTGAAACCGCCCATCCCGTAAAATTTTATGATGTAGTAGAGCCGATCATCGGTCAAAAGGTCCCCCTGCCTCCATCTGTAGAGGCCCTGTTGCATAAGCGGAAACATAGTATCCCCACAGAACCTGTGTATGGTAGCCTAAGGGATTTTCTTATCTCCCGAAAATAGTCGTTGGTTAAAGAATCCTGCCGGCATTCTTCCTTTTCAGGGCGCTGCGGATCACGGCCGATCCCACCCGAAAAATGTTTCCGGCCCGGGTGATTTGCATATTAAAAAACAGCTTTT
>DATJYH010000072.1:0-20243 GCA_035499675.1 Puia sp. | reverse complement strand
GTAGGATACCCATTTGCCATCGGGTGACAACTGCGCATCGGATATGGAAGGCAACCGGTATATATCGGCCGGACGCATCATGCGTTTAGCCGCAGGCTGGCCATAACCATAGAAAAGCATGAACAGGAAAAGCGTGCATGCTGTGAGTTTTTGTTGCATAAGCAGGGTTGGTTGATCTGCCGAATATAGTAAATCAAGCCGAAGAAAAATCGTTGTCATTCAACAGATTTTCAATAAAAAGGGAAGGCCGTACGGGTTATTTTTTAAAAAAAGAAGGTAAATATTTGTTCGTACGAAATATTTCCTACCTTTAGGTGATGAAGACAGATAACAAAAAGGGCCCGGCCGTTACCGAACCAACCAAATCAGAACTGGAAATACTACAAGTCCTCTGGCAACACGGACCTTCTACGGTGCGTTTTGTCAACGACCAGTTGAATAAGGAAAAAAGGGCGGTGCAATATACCTCCACGCTGAAGCTCATGCAGATCATGGTCGACAAAAAAATCCTCAACAGGGATGAAAGCAGCATGAAACATGTATACAGTGCCGCCCTGGAGGAACAAAAAACCAAGGGATACCTGCTGGAGCGATTTGTGGATTCCCTTTACAATGGATCGGCGAGCAGCCTGATGCTGCAGTTGCTGGGGAATAAAAAAACCTCGAGGAAGGAATTGCAGGCCATCCGTGATTTGTTAAACAGGTTTGAGAAATAACGAGCATCACCCATAAGTCTTGTCTATGCAACTATTCAACGAACAAATCATACATGCCCTCTGCTGGACGCTGATTCATTCACTTTGGCAGGGGCTGTTGCTGGCCATACTGGGAGCCCTGGTGATCCTGATTACAAAAAAATCAGGATCTGGTTTTCGTTACAGCCTGCTGTTAGGTCTCTTCTGCTTATTTGTTGCCATCGCAGCTATAACATTTGCCAGGCAATATGCAACGGTTACGGTTCCGGAAGTTGTACCTGTTGCTTCCGTTACGGAGCAGGTCGCAAATTCCAACGGCCGGAGTTTTTATCCCGGCGAAACAACGCTCCGGGAAAAAGCCCCGGCAACATTCATCAGTTATTGTAACGACCATGCCTCGCTGATCGTGACCTTTTGGATGCTGTTGCTGGTGCTGCAATCCGCCAGGTTGCTGCTGTATGCCGGTAATGCGCAACGTCTCCGGCATTACAGGGTCCATCCTGCGCCCGCTTACTGGCAGGACCGGGTAAATGAGTTTGCGCGGAAACTCCGCATTCATCGTACCGTATTGCTGTTGGAATCAGAGATCGTAAAAGTCCCCCTGATGCTGGGGGAATTAAAACCCGTCATATTATTTCCTTTCAGTTTACTGGCACAACTGCCGCCTGCACAGGTGGAAGCGGCGTTGCTGCACGAATTGGCGCATGTGCGGCGGAGGGACTATCTCGTAAACATGCTGCAACATTTTACCGAAATCATTTTCTTCTTCAACCCGGGCCTGCTTTGGATTTCATCCAGGATCAGGGATGAACGCGAGAATTGTTGTGATGATCTGGCCATCGGTGAAACCAGGCTGAAAAAAGAATTTGTTGAAGCCCTGGTTGCCTTCCGGGAGTATCATTTGTCCGGTACCCTGTATGCCATGGCATTCCCGGGTCGAAAGGATCAATTGCTCAACCGGGCAAGGCGCATTCTTACCAACCACAATAAAACATTGAACAAAATGGAAAAGATCTCTCTTGCCTCAGGCATTGTCGCCATGGGCCTGCTTGCTTTTGCCTTTAAACAAAACGGCCAACAATTTCCGAAACCATCTTCTCCCAACATGATGGTCGCCGATACAACGCTTCCCCGGAAAATTTCCGTGGATTCGGGAACCAGCACCGCCCAATACAGCGTGGACGGAAAACAGTATAAACTTGTGCAGTCTGGGAATGTGGTCAGGGAGCTCTATGTGGATGGGAAAAGAGTACCGGATGATCAGATCAGCCATTACCAGGAAGTAATTGAAAAGATACGCAAACAGATTGAGGAGTCTCGTGCAAAAATGCAGGCAGACATGCAAGTGATGGAGCTGGACAAAAAACGGCAGGAAGTGGAAATGGACAAAATGAAAATAGCCATGGAGAATGAGGCGAAGGCAGAAAAGACACTGAAGGAATCGGAAGAGGCCAGGGCATATCTGCAGCAACAGGATCTGAACCGGAGTATGGAGCTGTTCAACATGCAAAAGGAAGCCATGGTGCTTGACCAGGCGGGGAAAGAGAGCGAAGAGGAGTTTAGGCGGCAGCGGGCGGCCATGGATGAGGAACTGAGCAAGTTTCAAAAACAGCAGGCTGAATTGCTGGAACAGGCCGAAAGGATGAAAGATAATAAGAATGGACCCGGGATGGCCGAACTGCAAGCCAGTGAACAGTATTTAAAAAAGGCGGAACAAGAATTGCAGTCCAGGCACGAAATCTTTGATAAAATGCTCATGGATTATGAATTGAAACAGAAAATGATTTCCGCAGCTTATCCCCCCATTTCGCCGGTTGCCCCGGTTCCGCCCATTGCCGGCAGCGATCTGATTGCCGGCCTGGTAAACGATTTATTGGCCGAAAAAGTGATTACCAACCCGGATGATGTGTCGATTGTTTTGAATCAGCAAATGCTTAAAGTAAATGGCGTGATCCAAACCGCAAAACTTCATGCGGAATTAAAAAAGAAATATATCCCGGGTGCCAGGGACAATCGCATCATTTATTCAAAACATGGAAACTCCACCAGCACGAATGTGACCATCAGTAAGAAGTAGATTCGGCATCAGGAGAATGCATCATCCGGGTAAAGGCATCCGGTGGCTGTAAATCCAACAAAGGGGCCAACAGGGAGTTGTAGCCGTCGGATGCCTATTTCTACAGTTTAAAATTAACCGCAAACATAAAGTTGGTTCCAGCCATCGGGAACAGGAAATTTTCGGTCACCAGGCTGCCCCCGTAAACATAACTGTAGGTATACCCATTGGGTTCATATTTTTTGTTGAATGCATTGTTGAGCTGGAAAATGAGATTGGTTTCCCTGATCACGCGGCTCCTGATGGTATACATGGCACGCAGGTTCTGCACGTAGTAGCCGTTGAGTTTCCGATCCTCTTTTTGGGCATTGTCCAGGTATTCTTTACTTACATATTTACCCAACAGGCTCAACTGGAAATTTTTCAGCGGGAAAAAATTCACGGTGGCTGCCCCAATCACGGAAGGGGAATAGGAGATATCGGTGTTTTGGTAGGTATGGCTTACCTGCCCGCCATTATCATAATCATCATCGTATTCGGTATAGTTTTGTACTTTGTTCCGGCTGAGCGTAAGATTGGCGTCCACTGACAACCAGTTGACCGGTTTGATGCCTCCCTGCAATTCCACGCCCAGTCGATAACTCTGCGGAATATTGGACCTCGTATACTCTCCCACATCATTGATTTGACCGGTCAGGGCAAGTTGGTTATGATAGCGCATGTAATAAGTGGTGACGCCCCATGAATAGCGGAGATTTTTTTGTTGCAGACTCAGTTCAAAATCCTGGAGCATCTCCGGTTTGGGTTGGTCGTTGGCACCGGTTTCAAAATCATCCCGGTTGGGTTCGTGGCTGGCCAGCGAATAAGAAAAATAGGCTTCCCAATCCTGTTGCGTATAGGTAATCCCCAGTTTCGGATTAAAGAAATCGTAAAATTTATCGACAAAAAGGGTGGGGTTGTCGTCAAAGCCGTCTATCTGGTAATGCAGGTGCCGGTATTGAAAATCTGCAAACCCGGTCCAGTGGGCGGATAGTTGTTGCTGCCATTTTCCATACACATTAAAATCCGTTTTGTAGGCCGGCTCGTAATAATATTGGTAATCGTTGGGGAAGCCGCCGTTTTTTGTCCAGATAACGATGCCATAATGTTTCCCGTAATAGCGATCCCATCCGCCGCCCAGGGTAAGCTGGGTATTGTTCTTTTTGTACTGGAGGGAAAAAATGGCGCCGTAAAAATAATTGTTGAGCCAACGCTGACGTATCAGGTCGGTGCTTTGCAGGGTGTCGCCGCCCACGATATAGTCCGGCAAGCCGTAAGCACTGTAACTGGCATTGGCCATATCCGCAGAATCGTGATATTCCTCGTAATATCCGAATCCGTGTGTGTAGAAGGCGGCGGTGTTAAGCGACAACAGGTCACTGAACTGGTGGTTAAAAAAAAGCTGGAAATGATCCTGCTGGTAATTGTCCGTTTGGTTTTGATAAGTGAAATAATTATACGTCCGGTTGTTTGCTTGAAAGAGGTTCAGTGAATCCTGGGGGGTGAAGTAGAGCGAACCCACATTATCCTGGTAATGCTGCTGCAAAGCCTGCAGGTTTCCCTCCACCTTGGCCTGTGGTATGCCATTCCAGGCCTGGTAGGTTTTTTCGGTGCCTGAAATGATGTTAAAGCGCAGGGACGATTTGGGACTGTAGTAGGCGGCCGACATATATAATGATTTCAGGTCGCTGCTGGCCCGGTCGATGTACCCGTTGCTGCTGATCCGCGACAAACGGGCATCGATGGTAAAATGATCATCGATCAGCCCGGATCCTACTTTGACCGTATTTTTCCAGGTATCAAAGGAACCATAGCTGTTGTTGAATTCTGCATAGGGTTTCTCGTTGAATTCATTGGTGGAGAAATTGATGGTGGCGCCAAATGCACCCGCGCCGTTGGAAGAAGTTCCCACCCCCCGCTGGATCTGGATACTGTTTACGGAGGAGGCCAGGTCCGGCAGATCCACAAAATAAATAGCCTGTTCCTCGGCATCATTATAAGGGATGCCGTTCAACGTCATATTGATGCGGGAATCGTCCGTACCGCGGATATAGATCGCCGTATAACCCACACCGTTACCCGCGTCGGAATTGATCACCACGGAAGGCGTCTGGGCCAGCAGGAAGGGAAGATCCTGGCCGAGATTGGTTTGTTCAATATCTTTTTTTGTGATGTTTGTCCTCGTGAAAGGGGCCTTGTCGCCGGCCCGCAACGCCTTTACTTCGATGGGTTGTAAAAAGAGGTTGATGCGCTGGAGACCAATATGGACCAGGTTTTTTCCCGCCCCGGCGATCAGGGTATCGAGTGTCCTGTAGCCAACGCAGGAAATGCGAAACCTGCCCGGGCCAGCCGGCAATTTGTTGAATTCAAAAATTCCCTTGTCGTTGGTGGGGGTGCTGCCGGCGGATACGGCTTCTACCGTAGCGGCGGGCAACGGGGTCCCGGTAGCGGCATCGGTTACCTGGCCGGTCACCCGGGTTTGTGCGTTGGTCCCAAGAACGGATACAACGGCGCAAATCCCCAAAAACAATTTTTTCATTTATTGATTTTTAAATGTTTGCCCGGATATCCGGTGTCCGATCCGAAAATCGTCCGCGAAAAAACCGGTTAAAATTGATTTGAGAGAAATGCTGCGAAAGCGAGGCGTAGAAATGATATACCACCTTCCCTGCGCAGGCATTACCCTGGTCAGGTTCTACGGGTTTGATCTCAGCCCCTTCCGGCTCCAAGGCCGGGCAGAGCACCCCGAGGAATCTGAAAGAATCCATCCGGTAGAAAATTACCGGAACACGCCAAAGGTAGGCTTTTTTGCATCCCTTGTAACATTTTGACCCGGGCAGCCGTCCAACAGGAAAATACCGGCAAAACCTCCGGCAGAGGCAACATGTTGTTATAATAAGTGTCTATACTAAAACCAAAATGTATGAAAAGGATCCTGTTTCTGGCTGCTTTTTCTTCCCTGGGGCTCATCAGCCTCGCTCAAAATCCCAAAGTCATCAATGATGCCATGGCCCAAACCCGTGATGTGAAAGGGTTTCATGCCATCAAAGTATCCGGCGGCATTGACCTCTATCTCAGCCAGGGCGCGGAAGCCGTGGCGGTCAGCGCGTCGAGCACCGATTACCGCGACCGGATCAAAACGGTGGTGGAAAATGGCGTGCTGGAAATCTACCTGGATCATAACTGGTCGCATTGGGGATGGGGGAATGCAAAACTGAAAGCCTATGTTTCATTCAGCACCCTGCAGGCTTTGGAAGCCTCCGGCGGGTCTGACATTTATACAAACGGGACCGTTAAAGTGAGCAACCTGGATGTGCATCTCAGCGGGGGCAGTGATTTCAAAGGCACCGTGGATATTGGCGAACTCAGCATCAAACAATCCGGTGGGTCTGATGTTAACATTTCCGGCACGGTGAAATCCCTGGACGTGCATGCCAGCGGCGGCAGCGACCTGAATGGCTATGACCTGGTAACAGAGAACTGCCGGATTACCGCCAGTGGCGGCAGCGACGCCCATATTACCGTCACCAGGGAATTAAGCGCCGATGCCAGCGGCGGCAGCGATATATACTATAAAGGTTCGGCCGTGATCCGCCAACTGAACTCAAGCGGCTCCAGCAGCGTTACCCACAAAGGATAAATAACAAACACCACCCAGCAAAACCGCGAATATCAACCGACGTTGCATACCCAGGCAACGAATCAATACAAAAAAATAAACAATGAAAAGGATTCTAACGGTAATGGTCAGCCTGGCATTCATGATCACGGCCATGGCGCAGAACAAGGTGGTCAACGACAAAAACGCCCAGGTACGCAATGTAAAGGGCTTTCACGCCATCAAGGTTTCCAACGGTATTCACCTCTACCTGAACCAGGGCAATGAAGAGGCGGTAGCCGTGAGTGCGTCTGAAGAGAAATACCGTGATCATATCATTACGGAAGTGGATAACGGCGTATTGAAGATCTATTTTGACAACAGCAACTGGAGGTTCTGGGATGATGACAAAAGAAAGCTGAGGGCCTATGTGTCCTGTAAATCCCTGGATGGGCTGGTTGCCTCATCCGGTGCGCAGGTGGATGTGGATGGCAGCCTTACATCACCCGATCTTTCCATGCGTTTGTCGAGCGGCGCCAATTTTTCAGGTGCAGTGGCCGTCAGTACGCTGAAAGTAGACCAGGGTAGCGGGGCACAGGCAAATATTTCCGGAACAGCATCCAAACTGAGCGTGGAAGCCTCCAGTGGTGCCACTTGCAAGGCGTACGATCTGCAAACGGATATCTGCGACGCCACTACGAGCAGCGGGGCCAGCCTTCGTGTAACGGTGAACAAGGAACTGAGTGCTTCTGCCCACAGCGGCGGGCAGATCTATTATAAAGGGTCCGGTTTGATCAGGGATATCAGTACCAGCAGCGGGGGAGAAGTATCAAGAAGATGAGTAATATTGTAAGACGGGAACCTGGTTCCTGAAAGGAACAAAACAGCAAAGTATGAAGAAATTATTTTTCTTATTGTTCACAGTATTGGCTACCGCAGAAGGCTATGCGCAGAAGGCGATCATCAACGATCCCAATGCCGAAAGACGGTACGCGTATAACTTCCGGGCCATCGAAGTGTCCAGTGCCATTGACCTTTACCTGAGCCAGGACGACCAGGAGGCCGTAGCGGTCAGCGCAAAGGATGTTAAATCAAGAGACCGGATAAAAACGGAAGTGAGCAATGGGGTTTTAAAGATCTGGTATGATAGTGAGGGTTGGAAATGGGACCACGGCAACAGGATGTTGAAAGCCTATGTTTCCTTTAAAACCCTGGAAAGACTCAGTGCTTCAGGTGCATCCAATGTTTTTGTGGATGGATTCATCAGTGGAAACCGCTTCGATCTGCGTCTCTCCGGCGCCAGCGATTTCAAGGGCGGCGTAAAACTGGACGACCTGAAGATCGATCAGTCCGGTGCGTCCGACGTATCCATCAGCGGATCGGTAAAGACCGTATCGATCAATGCCAGCGGCGCCAGCGATGTGAAGGGATATGAGCTCGTAACAGACAGCTGCAGTGTGAAAGCTACGGGTGCTTCTGATATCCACATATCTGTCAACAAGGAATTAAACGCGCATGCTTCAGGTGCCAGCAGTATTTATTACAAGGGAGACGCCGTAATCCGGGAGCTTCATTCAAGCGGGGCCAGCAGTGTGTCCAAAAAAGGGTAGCACTCAGGGTTTGCCAAAAGCCCAGATCAGGAAATCGGGCAATACTGCACTCCAGTAGGGATAATCATGGCGGCCATCCTTTACTTCTTTATACACGATATCACCTGGTGACAGGTGATATTTTTGTTGTAAAAGGGAGATGATGTCCCTGGTATCGTCGATCACGTCGATGATGCTGTCCTTGTCCCTGTCCGAAGTTTCCTCCGCACCTCCTGCATAAAACCAGTATTGGAGTTTGGGTTTTCGGCGTGATGCCTGGATGGTCGCATACATGATCCGGTTCTTTTGATCGGAATAGCTGCTGTCCTCCACCGCCTTGTCTCTCCACCAGAACGAACCGGAAAAAACGCCCACTTTATCAAATCTTTCAGGATGATTCCACGCAATATCAAAAGCGGATAGGCCTCCCAGTGAACAACCTGCTATCGCCACTGAATTAAATTTGCGGACACCCGACTGTTTTTTGGCATAGAAATACAGTTCATCGCTGATAAAAGCGTCATAGTTCGCCGCCCTGGCGCCCCTGCCCATATAATCAGGCCTGCCGGCCACCCCGTATTCCTGCATACGGTCGCCGGCGTTTACTGCCACGATGACCAGGGGTTGTAATACGCCTTTTTTATACAGGCTGTCGGTGATTTCCCGGACATGGAATCTTTCCAGGTCCTGCCCATCGTTTAAAATGAGCAGGTTGAGCCCGGTTTTGTCGGCCGGAACCGGTGTATGGATCACGGTAAGGTTTACCTGGCGTTGTAAATGGCGGGAATACATCGAATCGGTTCTTTGTTGGGTATGTTTACAACTATATAAAAAAACGATGATACATAGTATGTAACAGCCTGGTTTCATGCTATGAAAATACCGATTGTGGGGAATATCGAAATCATTTTTGGGTACAAACTGATTTCAGCGTAGTTTTGCAACCCACATCGCGAAGTAGAGCAGCGGTAGCTCGTCGGGCTCATAACCCGAAGGTCGGAGGTTCGAACCCTCCCTTCGCAACAAAGGCAATCGAACGTAAGTAACGGCGATAACATCGGCCGGGTTCCCCACTTAAGCAACCATCGCGTTGCCTGTCCCCAGCATACTTTCACATCTGTTAATAACGGTATAGATCTGCCCAGGATACCGGGTTACATCAACTCCATGAAGAGGTTTTTACTATTAAACGTATCGGGCAGGGTTCCCCGTCTTCTGCCTTTTTTATTATATTGACCTCGTTTTACATGCATCCTGATTTCTTTGCATACCTGAAGCGACTGGAGCTCATGGCTTTTTTTCCCGGCTATGTGCTCTGGTATTTAGTGGTGATGACCCTGTCTGAACGCCTTTCCCTCAAAGACACGCTAAAGAGCCGGTTGCGTTACAGCCTGCCATATAGTTACGCCTTCATCGCCACACTTTACCTCGGGCTGCAGATCCGGAATATATATCCGGACTTTTCGGCGGCTCATGTAAAACAATATTTCGGTTTCTTTCTGCCACTCCAGGCCTGGGCCTTCCTTGCCCTGCTTTTCTGGCTGCCGGGTTTGGCAAAGAGAGCCGGATTCACATTGTTACACAGCATTGTTTTCTTCATTGTTATAGTCAAAGACCTGGTTGTTTATTTTCGGAACACAGCATCGCCGGAGGCGTATGATGTCTTGCGTAATGACATGCAACTTTTCACCATCAGTCTATTGCTTAATATCATCGCATTTGCTGCCGTACTCGTCATCCCCTTCATTTTGAAGACCATTAAACGGGGAATAATCTCCTAGGTCCTGTTCGCAGGCCTCAAGCCAGTCCCGATTTTAAGCAGGGCGCTCTAAGTATTTCTATTTATCAAGCCGGTTTCACCGTTAAATCCTGTTCTGCCAGCTATCGGTTAGCCATTGCCGGTATTTTTTTCTGCTCCTTTATTCTCAACAAATTGGACGAGGCCGCGGACGTTGTTTAGGCGCGTTTATGACGATTCTCAATACAGGCTTTGATGTGGGTCATATTGGTTGCACGTAATGCGGGTTAGGTTTGACCCGTAATTTTTAAAAAGCATCATTCCTCACATCTAAACAAGATTTTTTATGAAAATAAGCCGAAACCAAATACTAATGGGAGTTGTATTGGTCTTCAGCTCCCTGGGCTACGTCGTAAGCTGTACACACAAAGATATGATCGCACCACCACCGGCTTCCGGTACACCCACCATTGTCCGCGGCGATGCCATCATGCTTCCCGGGAACATGACACCAGGGGATACAACCGAGTGGAAATTTGACCAGGTGCATTCCAGCGTCCTTTGGTCCGGAGCCTACCTCGGAGCCTCCGGTCTGCTTACAGGGCGATTCAATGATTTTGGAATTGCCAACGTAACTCCACCGCAGCAGATTTATTACTACACCTCTGGTCAACCCCTGAAAGACAGTTCATGGGCATTCTATGAAAATGACCCATCCAAAACCTATTTCAACGGGTATGTTCAGATCAATACCTCCAATACCGGGGAACCGGCAAGGGATTCAGGTTGCAATATTGCCGCCCTGGGAACCATTAAGATTATACCCGGTGTCCAGAATCTCAGCGATTCGAATATTGCACTGATCCAAACCACTAGTGTGGCCTTCGACCCCAACACCGCCGGCTATATTGTAACGGCCAATCTGACCTGGAGAGGTTTGCTCGCCGCACCCCATACGGAATCGATCACCGGTAAATTGATATTTGTGAAAGAAAGCCAGGTTACGGAGGGTACCGTTACGATGGGCGTCTTTGGATTGCAGTTCAGCTTCCAGCTCAATTGTCGAGACTTCGGAATAACGAGTACGAATATCGGCGATGTTCTCACCATACAGGCGAATATGAATTTCAACAACAAATGATTTAAAGGAATCGTCATGAAAAAGATAAAAATTATTTCAGTGTTGGGAATTGCCATGGTGGGGATGAGTACACTGCTGATCGGATGTTACAAAGACGTCATTCTCCCAACCATGCCTGTGTCCGGACCTCCTCCTGCAGTCAGCTTCAATGCGGAGATCCTGCCGGTCATGACAACCAGTTGTGCCAAATCAGGTTGCCATGTACCAGGTAGCCAACAGCCCTATATGGATTCCGCAGGCGCTTATAAAAACCTGATCAATGGAGGATATGTCAACACCATTGTCCCTGATCAAAGTATCCTTTACCAGGAAATCAACGGGGGGCCGATGACAGTAAATGTTCCAACAAAGGATTTTGTAAACCAGGTGTACTACTGGATTGAAAATGGAGCACCCAATAACTGATGATAAAATCGCGATGCCTCGCGAAGATGTATGTACTTCTAAATATCAAACCATGCTTCACAATAAATCAATACTAATTCGGCGTCATGTCCTGCCACTGGGACTGCTGATCTTTTCTTTGTGCATGCAGGGCCGTCTTCTTGCACAGGACAGCACAGGCGTGGCGACCAAGAAAACCGGGACGGGTACTTCCAAACCCAGGCCGGTAAAGAATACCTTCGAAAGTGGGTTCCTGATCGATGATCAAACCGTGATGGTCCCGGTGAAAGGTACTTTCGAAGCTGACATCCAGCACCGGATGGGCACCGTGCAAAATGGCTACCAGGACTTCTGGGGCGTATTTGGTTCAGCCAACATCCGGCTGGGATTTGCCTATGCACCCATAAAGGACTTGTATGTGGGTTTCGGCGTGATGAAGGACAACCTGACCTGGGATGGAAGTGTAAAATATGCGCTGCTGAAACAGGACAAGCAACATATGCCGGTCAGTGTTACTTACTACGGCAATATGGGATGGAAAACAGTCGCCGACCCGAATCATATTCTGTTTACATACAATACTGAGCGCCTTTCCTACTTTAATGAAATTATGGTAGCCAGGAAGGTCAACGAAAAACTTTCTGTGCAGGCGGCCATCAGTATTGCACACCAGAACTCCGTTCCCGGGTACTATTCGGTCTATGACTCTGCCAACAAAGTGATCTACAAGACACAAAATTGGAACATGTGGGCGGTATCGGTCATAGCCCGGTATAAAATTACCAGCAAAACTGCCATCATCATCGACTATGATCAGCCTCTTTCTCATTGGCCCCAGGACAATCCGCATCCCAATGTTGCCTTTGGATTTGAGTTTAATACAAGCGGGCATACTTTCCAACTGTTCGCCGGCAATTATACCTTGCTGAATCCACAGCTGAACAGTTTGTACAATGCAAATAATCCGTTTGGGTTTAAACAAACAGATGGCACAAAGGTCCCGGGCGGCCAGTTTCATATTGGCTTTAACATCAGCAGGCTCTGGAATTTTTAACCTGGATAAAGATGACGCCATAGCTGGTAGTATGCAAAAATTTCAGAACTTCAAATACCATTACTCGTTTATTATCCAGGGATCCCGGGACCGACCTCCCGGGATCATTTATGCCGACCAGTAAATGAAAGCGATCAGATCACGCAGGGTCAGAAAGAATGGGGCCCCATGGAGCCTGCTGCTGCCGGTATTCCTGTTGCAGACCATGATATCCTGCAATCAGCAGTCTGCCGCTTCTGAAAAAAAAGAACATTCATCGAATGCGCCAGCGAAGCCACGTTATATGCCAAAGCCCGCAAGTCATTTCGGAGACACGATTTTTGTGAAGGGCCCGGCAGCCGTGTTTTTTTATCCGGATTCTTTCCAGGTTGCTGCGATCCGGGCCGGGTTGGATACAATGGTTTACCGGGGCATCATGCACGACTACGAATATCAAATGCGCTATTGTCATAATTTCCTGAAATCGGAATGGCCCGGATTGCAAATAAAAGAAGCAGGAAAATACAGATACCTGGTCTTTGTGCTGAAAGGGAATGCCAGCCTATGTATAGACCTGGATTCGAAACCGGACATGTACGGACTGTTTGTCAGTGATGGCAACCAACCACCGATCCAGGTGGAGATGACCAATATCCGGACGCAGGTGCCCTTCTATATGGCTCATAGGTCATGAAAAATCAGTTAGGATTTCCCGTCGTTGGCCGTTGTTAACGGTAAATTGAAATGGCAGATCGTACGAATCATTACATTTGGGCTGACCCTGTAGAAAGCACGTCTTGCGCGCCTGTTTGTATCTCACCGGATTTCATCACTCAAAAATCGATATAGCATGAAAAGACGATTGATTTTTTACGCATGGATCTTGCCGCTGGTCCTGGCAAGCATTGCCTTTACTTATTCCCAGCAGCCCAAACCCTGGACGGTACCCGACAAGGATGCCAAGGCTGTGAACCCGCTTAAGTCGGATGCGGAGACGTTGTCTAACGGGAAATCTTTATGGAATCAGCATTGTGCTTCCTGTCATGGGAAAACCGGTCTGGGCGATGGCAGTAAAGCGGCTCAGCTAAAGACGGAACCCGGTAATTTCACCACGGCGCAGACGCAGGCCCAGTCGGACGGGTCATTGTTCTACAAAATTTCCGAAGGCCGGGAAGACATGCCCAGTTTTAAAAAGAAGATACCGGAAAAGGAGGATATATGGAGCCTGGTCGTGTTTATCAGGACACTTAAAAAATGACGCAATTCAATCGCTGTTCAGGGCCGCCTTCGGGCGGCCTTTTTTTTATCAAGAGATCCCTGGTCGCAATAATAATCATTATGGCCTCTGATTAAAGTCATGGGACGGCACCCTGTGGTTGGTTAGTTTTATGATCTCCAAAACAGGATTCTTATGGTTCCACAACACTCCAAAGCCGGTGCGATCAACGAAAGCCGGCGCATATTCACGCGGCGATTAGGTTGGATTTCTGCAGTTGTATTGATAACGCCGTTTCTCAGGTTTCGTTCTTCAAAAAAAACAGCGCGCATTTCCTGTTCCCCCGGCGAAGAGAAAAAGACGGTGAAAATGCTTACCCGGGATGGAAAATTGGTGGAGATCGACCAACGCCTGCTGGCTTCCGGTGGTCGAAAAATATCCAACGAAGAGTTGCAAAAGTGGATCGTGCGTAAATAAAAAAATGCCTAAAACCCCCATCAAAATGGAAGAGACCAACAACTCACGCAGAGCGTTCCTGTTAACAGGATTGCTGGCAGCCGGTGCAATGGCTGGTTGCAATTCCGGAAACCATGAAGTGGAAACCGGTGAGGCAGGAACCATGAAACCTACCGGCAAAAAAGTCAAATTGCTTTCGGTGGACGGCGATGTGATAGAAGTGGATGAGGCGTACCTGAAACCCGTCCCCGAGCTTCCGTCTGTATCCAACCAGGAGGCCAGGGTGGGGATTGATGGAAAGAAGTTTGTAATGGTCATCGACCTGTCCCGTTGTAAAAATCTCAAGAAGTGCCAGGAAGCCTGCAATCACATGCATTATGTAAACCCCGGTCAGAATTGGATCAAGGTGTACCCCATGCAGGAATCCGCGCATACGGCTCCTTACTGGCAACCCACCACCTGTATGCATTGTGATGAACCACCCTGTGTAAAGGTTTGCCCGGTAGACGCCACGTTCAAGCGCAAGGACGGGATAGTGGCCATTGACAGCGATCGTTGCGTTGGATGCAGGTTCTGCATGGCAGCCTGTCCCTACTCAACACGCGTATTCAACTGGTCGGCTCCCGAGATCCCGGAAGAAGTAGCCAGCAGGCCTTATTCCTGCGAAACCAGCGTTCCCCAGAAAAAAGGTACCGTGGGCAAATGTGATTTTTGCCCGGATATGGCCCGGAAGGGTGAATTGCCGCACTGCGTGTCGGCCTGTCCCAACGGCACATTTTTCTTTGGCGATCTCAATGAGGATTCGGTCACCAACGGAGCGGAAACCTTCCGGTTCAGCGACCTGATCAGGGATAAAGGAGGATACAGGCTTATGGAAGACATGGGGACCAAACCCAGTGTTTATTATCTGCCAGCGGTAGACAGGAATTTTCCTTTCCAACCCGATGCGGAGGATTCTATTTCGACATCTGACTCAAAATGATTTTTTATGGAAAAATCACCCATTGCCAATGAAACGATCATCCGGGACCTGTTGCCGCAAAAGTTTGGCATGCGCGGGAAGCTGTGGACTGCCCTGCTCATTTGTATCTGCCTGGTTGGCGCCTACGCCTATTTTCTGCAACTAAAGGATGGACTCGCAGTGACCCATATGCGCGATTATGTATCCTGGGGCATCTATATTTCTAACTTTGTCTTTTTCGTAGCCATCAGCCTGGTCGGTTCACTCATTACGGCCGTGCTCAGACTTGCGAACGTGCACTGGAGTACACCGCTGACGAGGATCGCGGAAATGATCGCCGTCGGCGCCATTATGTTTGCGGCACTGATCATCATCGTAGACATGGGGCGGCCTGAAAGGCTTTATTTCCTCTTCCTCCACGGACGGGTACAATCACCCATCATGTGGGACGTAATTGTGATCACCACTTATTTTTTTATCAGCCTGCTGCTATTGTATTATCCGCTGTTGCCCGATCTCAAGATCATGCTCGAACACAGGGAACAAACCGACAGGAAACTAAACCGGCTGTACAGCATGCTGGGTTCCTTCTGGAAGGGCAGCAGTAAACAATCAAGGTTGAGCCGGAGAGCGATCCGGATCCTTTGCATTACGATCATTCCCGTAGCGTTTTCCATTCACACCGTGACCTCATGGCTATTTGCCACCACCTACAGACCTGGATGGGACAGCACTAATTTTGGTGCCTACTTTATTTCCGGCGCCTTCCTGGTGGGAGCGGGCAGTGTGTTGGTTGCCATGTACGTATTCAGAAGAAATTATCGGCTGGAGAAATACATCACGCTCAGGCATTTTGACAATATGGGCAAGATCGTAGTACTGTTAGGACTGATCTATCTCTATTTCAACATCAATGAATACCTGGTGCCTGCCTTCAAGATGAAGCGATCTGAAGATGCACTGCTGACCAGCCTTTTTGCAGGGGACTTCGCCCCTTATTTCTGGTTTGCCATCCTGGCGGGAATGATTGTTCCCATCCTGATCCTGGTAACCCGCAAAGGAAGAAGACCCATGCCTTCATTTATCGCAGGATGCCTGGTGGTGGTGGGTGCCTGGTTCAAAAGATATGTGATCGTAACGCCCACCCTCCTGCATCCCTTCCTGCCCATGTATAATGTGCCGGCCAGTTTCCGACACTATTTTCCGAGCTGGCAGGAATGGGCTATTGCCATGGGCTCCCTGGCAGGTGCGCTGCTGATCATTACCCTGCTGTCAAGAATATTCCCGATTATACCGATTGAAGAAACGATAAAGGAAAACAATGAAACGCATAGATAAATGCTGTCACTACGGGCTGCTCCTGCTGTTGCTTATATCCGGAAGCACCGCACCGGCACAGGATTCTCTCAAGGGAGATTTGAATATGACCGTTGGTTATGTTCTCGAAAATAACCAGGTTCCTTACGTGCTGGCACATGTACAAACAAAGGTGAATCGCAGGTTCAGGCCTGTAACCGGTATTCCCATCAAACTTTATCTGAATTCCGATTCAGCTGCCAACCTGGTCGGCCAGCTGTTGACCGACGACCAGGGAAAAGCTGCCTCCACCATACCGGGTGCACTTGCAGCGACCTGGGGTAAGACGGACAAACATCGTTTTGTAGCTGTGTTCACGGGCGATGAAAAATTCAATCCTGCCAGGGCAGAAGCTACTGTGTCCCGCGCCAAAATCCAGATAGACACGTTGCCCGATAAAAAAATTGCGGTTCAGATATTCGAGAAGAAGGACAGTAGTTGGGTCCCCGCAAAGGGGGTTGATGTGAGCATTTCTGTGAAACGTTTCGGGGCCAACCTGAATGTGAATGAAACGGCCACTTTTTCTACCGATTCTACGGGCACTGTGACCGCCGATTTTAAGAGAAATAATATCCCCGGCGATAAAAACGGGAATATCACCATTGTGGCAAGGGTAGATGACAACGATCAGTATGGCACCCTCGTCCTGGAAAAAGCATTGCCCTGGGGCGCGCCCTTTGTTTACAAGGACGATTTTCAAAAGCGAAGCCTGTATGCCACCCGCAATAAAGCCCCCATCTGGTTGCTTTTTATGTCCTATTTTATGGCCATTTCCGTGTGGGGCGTACTGTTGTGGTTGATCCGGAACCTCTTCCGGATCAGGAAGCTGGGATTAACAGCGCAGGATTGAACATCGCTACAGGAACAACCTCAGGAGATCATTTATTATGTCGGTTCATTCCGGGTTTGATTTGCATAAGCAATTTATTGACAAGAATTCTTTAATGTCAACGCATCAAATGCAGAGCATGCAGGCCTGGACAAATGAGGCTGAAAATCGGCCGTCTCACATAATCCTCCAAATTATTGCAGAGTGCCGGAAAACTGATCTCCCCGGAATATCCAACCTACGGCGGGCAACACCTATCTTTGTGGTCCTTTTTTAAATAGTTGTCTTGATTGTCAATAAGATAACAAGAAAGGAATTTCTGCAGCCAGGATCCCTGAGGTCCGCTGCGGGATTTTTGTTTCGTTGTTTTTAGGAAAATGAAAGCCGGATTTGTAAACATATTTGGTAAACCGAATGCGGGGAAAAGCACCCTGCTCAACGCCCTGATGGGGGAGAAGCTGGCGATTGTTTCGCACAAAGTGCAGACCACGCGTCACCGTATTAAAGGAATTCTGACGGGCGAGGGCTACCAGGTTATTTTTTCGGATACACCCGGCATCATCGAACCCAAATACAAGCTGCACGAAAAAATGATGCAGGCAGTGCGAAATTCATTGGAGGATGCGGACCTCGCGCTGCTGATCGTGGACGTCAATGATGATCCCGCGGAGAACGATGGGTTGTTTACCTCGCTGCGACTGAAGGCGCCGGCCCTGGTGGTCATCAACAAAGTGGATGCAGCCAATAAGGGAAAGGCCGAAAAAGCCGCTGCCTTTTTTGCCGGGAAAAGCTATTGCCGGGAAGTGGTGACTATATCGGCTTTGAAAGGGATTAATATACCGTTTCTCTTTGAGCGGATCCTTTTTTACCTGCCGGAAGGAGCGCCCTTTTTTGAGGGAGATGAAATCACGGATCTGCCGGTCAAATTTTTTGTAGCCGAGATCATCCGGGAGAAAATATTTAATTTTTACGAGGACGAGATACCGTATCACAGCACGGTGCTCATCCAGGAATTCAGTGAAAAATCCACCCTGACAAAGATCCGGGCGGATATCATTGTTCAACGGGAGACGCAGAAGGGCATTATTTTGGGAGAAGGCGGGAAGATGATCAAAAAACTGGGAACAGAGGCCCGCAAAGATATCGAAGCATTTGTGGACAGGAAAGTTTTTTTGGAGTTGTTTGTGAAAGTGAGACCCAAATGGAGGGACAGCGAACTTTTTTTGAAAGAATACGGGTATCAATAAACGCAGTTTAATTTTTATTTCAATAGATCATGGCAGGATTTACGGTAGCCATCGTGGGTAGACCAAATGTAGGCAAGAGCACCTTGTTCAACCGGTTGTTGGAACAACGCAAGGCCATTGTGGACGACGTGAGCGGGGTTACGCGCGACCGTCAATACGGCCTGGCCGACTGGAACGGGAAAAGTTTCAATGTAGTCGATACCGGCGGTTTTGTGTCGCGCAGCGAGGACGTTTTTGAAAGAGAGATCAGGAAGCAGGTGATGATTGCCGTGGAAGAGGCCAATGCGCTTTTGTTCATGGTCGATACCGCAACGGGAATTACGTCGCTCGATGAGGACATGGCAGATGTGCTGCGGCGCAGTACCAAGCCCGTTTTCCTGGTGGTGAACAAAGTGGACAACAGCGACCGGTTGCTGGACGCCGCCGAGTTTTACGGATTGGGCTTTGAACATATCTTTTTTATTTCAGCCATGACCGGAAGCGGGACCGGCGAGGTGCTGGACGCCATAACGGGGTTGATGGGGGATGAGGAGACGAGCCCATTGGATGGAACGCTGCCAAAATTCGCCATCATCGGTCAGCCCAATGTGGGTAAGTCCTCCCTGCTAAATGCGCTTGTTGGACGTGAGCGTACCATTGTGAGCGATGTGGCCGGCACCACGCGGGATACCATCCACACCCACTATAACCTCTTTCAGAAAGAGTTTATGTTAATTGATACGGCTGGTATACGAAGAAAGACAAAAGTGCAGGAGGACCTGGAGTTTTATTCGGTCATACGTGCCATCAAGGCCATGGATGAGGCGGATGTGTGCCTGCTGATGCTGGATGCCACCAAGGGTATTTCCGCGCAGGATCTGAATATTTTTAGCCTGGCGGTGAAAAAAGGGAAGGGGATCGTGGTGCTGGTCAACAAGTGGGACCTGCTGGAAAAAGATACCAATACAGCCATTAATTATGAAAAGGAGTTAAAACGGCGGCTGGCGCCTTTTACAGACCTGCCCATTCTTTTTATTTCAGCCAAGGACAAAACGCGCATCTTCAAGGCCATTGAATCGGCGCTGGAAGTATATGAAAACAGGAGCAGGAAAATCCCTACGTCGAAACTGAACGAGGTCATGTTAAAGGCCGTGGAATCCTACCATGCCCCGGTGGTACGCGGAAATTCAGTAAAGATCAAATACATTTCGCAACTGACCACCCCGGTTCCCTCCTTTGCCTTCTTTACCAATTACCCCGACGATATCAAACAACCCTACCGGAATTACCTGGAAAATCAATTGCGCCAGCATTTCCAATTCAAGGGGGTTCCTATCAGGATTTATTTCAGAAAAAAATAGGAATGTTGGTCAGCTGGTCATGCCCCACCATGGCGCAATCGTGTCTGACGGGCCTCCGTAGTGATTCCAGTTTTGACGAATGATAGTCAGACTGGCTGGTAGTGTCTCAGTTTGAAATTATGAGTTATTAATTGCGATGCGGTTTCCTCCAAATCGTATCCGTGTATGGCCTGGTAGAGTCCTGCACCCAAAAGCCGCGATATGTATAATATTCGCTTGTGATTTTCGTAGTTTCTTCTCTATAAATATCACTATAGAAATACTTAGATTGAAACTCGTTTACGCCTTTGGTATTCCTAATAAATTTTAGATTTACTACACAATTATTTGTGATATCAAATTTCCAAATAGACGTGTCCCCTAATAGTTCATCTATCATAGTTTCAATAGTGTCCTGTCTGGTAATAATAACTTCATGTGTTACGTAGGAATTACGTGGATAAGAATAGAACGTGCCATGCTTTATAGAAGAACAATCTTGTCCATATGAAATAGAGCCAAATCCGATAACGCATACGTAGAAAATCAATCTTTTCATAATTTTCTCATTAGATTATAATGCTTG
>DATJYH010000071.1:0-7632 GCA_035499675.1 Puia sp. | reverse complement strand
AAAAGAAGGTCTGCCCGAACTTCCGGACAGTCATTTTCTTCCTCCCATGGAAATGAACTGTGTCGAAAAAGACGTGGCCGCGAGGATCAAGGAACATTATAAAGGTGCCCGTAAGATGATCATCGGGCGTTGCGCTCATGCTACCATTCCGCTGAATGGACGGCAATGTATGTACCGCGACAAATGCTGGTTTGGATGTCCCTTCGGCGGTTATTTCAGCACTCAGTCCGTTACGTTGCCCGCCGCCATGAAAACAGGAAATCTCACCCTGCGTCCCTGGGCCATCGTGACCAAGATCCTGTACGACAAAGACAAGAAAAAGGCTACCGGTGTGGAAGTGCTCGATGCGGAGACCAACAAGACCTATACCTATTACGCAAAAATAATTTTCCTCAACGCCTCAACGCTGAACAGCGCCTGGATCCTGTTGAACTCTGCCACGGATGTATGGCCCGATGGTCTTGGCAGCAGCTGCGGCGAATTGGGACATAACCTGATGGACCATCACCTGGACGTTTTTGCAGGAGGTATCATGGAAGGGTATGACGACAAGTATTACTATGGACGTCGCGCCAACGGCGTATATATACCCCGTTATGCCAACTTCTTCGGCGATAAGCGGAATTACCTCCGCGGTTTCGGATACCAGGGCGGCGCCAGTCGCGAGGGTTGGGGGCACGAAGTGGCCGAATACAGCATCGGTGCACAATTCAAAGATGCGCTGGCTGAACCCGGTGTTTGGGAAGTAGGCGTTGGCGGATTTGGAGAAACCCTTCCTTACCATGATAACAAAGTGACACTTGATAAAACAAAAAAAGACAAATGGGGCTTGAACGTACTTGCGATAGACTGCGAATTAAAAGAAAATGAATTGAAGATGCGCAAGGATATGCTCAGCGATGCCATTGAAATGATGGAGGCCGCCGGCGCCAAACATGTACAGGGCGGCGACAGCAATCCTTATCTCGGCCGTGGTATTCATGAAATGGGAACAGCCAGGATGGGCAAGGATCCCAAGACCTCGGTGTTAAACAAATGGAACCAGGTATGGGATGCACCGAATGTGTTCGTGACCGATGGTTCTTTTATGGCCTCCGCCGCCTGCCAGAATCCTTCGCTGACCTATATGGCGTTTACAGCGAGGGCAGCGGATCATGCAGTGAGCGAATTGAAGAAAGGAAATATTTGAGTCGGGAGCCGATGGTCAGATGCGGGATGCGAGATACGGGTAGATCATTATATTGCCTGTAGAACGGAGGTCTGTTAACTGTCATCTATCCACTGTCATCGAAACACGGCCATCCATAAAAACTTATTCATCACCATGCCAGGCGATACTTTACGAGTCAACAACAAAGCCACCGCGCAACAAACTTATGATGCCATTGTGATCGGATCGGGGATCAGCGGCGGATGGGCGGCCAAGGAATTGTGCGATCATGGGTTGAAAACGCTGGTGCTGGAGAGGGGAAGATCGGTGCAACATCTTAAGGATTATCCCACGGCCCTGAAAAACCCATGGGATTTTCCGCATCGTGGTCAGTTGCCCGATAAGGTCACCCGGGAGAACCCTGTGGTGAGTCGCTGCTATGCCTTTGGAGAAGCGACCGAACATTTTTTTGTAAAGGATAACGATCATCCTTATGTGCAGGAGAAGCCCTTCGATTGGATCAGGGGCTACCAGGTGGGAGGAAAATCGCTGCTCTGGGCGCGACAAACACAGCGCTGGAGCCAGTTTGAATTTGAAGGACCCGCAAGGGATGGCTTCGCCGTGGATTGGCCGATTCGCTATGAAGACCTGGCACCCTGGTACAGCCATGTGGAGAAATTTGTCGGGATCAGCGGGAACCGGGATGGCATTCCCAATCTGCCCGACGGAGAGTTCCTGCCACCCTGGGAACTGAACTGCGTGGAGAAACATATTGCACAAAAAGTAAAAGAAAATTATGACGACCGGCAGGTGATCATCGGGCGTTGCGCGCACCTGACCCAACCACTGGAGATCCATAAGCAGCAGGGCCGGGGTCAGTGCCAGGCCAGGAGCCTTTGTGAGCGGGGTTGCCCTTTTGGAGGATATTTCAGTTCCAATTCAGCCACCCTGCCCTGGGCTGCCAAAACGGGGAATCTTACCCTCCAGCCGGACTCCGTGGTGCATTCCATCTTGTACGATGAACAGAAAGGGCGTGCCACTGGTGTGCGAGTCATTGATGCGCATACCCATGAGAGCAGGGAATATTAAGCGCGCGTCATCTTCGTGAATGCGGCTTGTCTCAACACCAACCTTGTTTTGCTGAACTCGGTTTCACGTCGCTTTCCAAAGGGTCTCGGCAACGACAATGGACTCCTGGGGAAATTTGTGGCCTTTCACAACTACCGGGGTAGTATAAGCGCTACCTATGAGGGATTCGAAGATGGCTATTACTATGGCAGGAGACCAACTGAAGCCTTTATCCCTTCTTTTCGGAATGTGTACAAACAACAAACCGATTTCCTGCGTGGCTACCTATCCTATTTCGGGGCTTCGCGGGTGGGCTGGCAGGGAGCGATGAGTACAGACGGCCTGGGAAGCGATTGGAAATCCTCCGTAAGCGAAGCCGGTGGCTGGAACCTGTTCATGGGCATGCAGGGCGAAACCATTCCCAAGGAATCCAACCATCTGCGATTGCACGAGAGCCTGAAAGATGCATGGGGCATACCGCAGTTGGTGACCTCGGTGGACTATGACGACAACGATGTGAAGTTGATGAACGATTTTATAACGCAGGGATCGGAGATGCTTGAAAAAGCAGGTTGTAAGAATATAAAGCATTACGACAGCCAGCAGGCCCCCGGACTAGACATCCACGAAATGGGTGGGGTTCGTATGGGCAAAGACCCGAAGACCTCCCTGCTGAATAAGTGGAACCAGTTCCATAGTTGCCAGAATGTATTTGTGACGGATGGTGCCTGCATGACTTCTGTGGGCAACCAGAATCCTTCGCTTACATTCATGGCCATTACCGCCCGGGCTGCGAACCATGCGGTGGAGGAATTGAAAAAAGGAAATATTTGAGTCGGGAGTCGATAGTCCCGCCGAACGCGTGGCGGGATACGGGATGCGGGATTTGAGACGCGGGTTGCATCACAATTTGTTAAGAATTGTGTTGAATAGGGCGCCGGAAGACGGCCATCCGCCTATGCTGAGGCTATGGCGGACGCGGTCGGCCATCGAACATCGGCCATCGATTCTGTCAACTATTCAAGAACTATAACAAACATTCATCCATATGCCCGGTGATTCACTTCAGGTAAATAACAAGGCGACGGCTCAAAACAGCTTTGATGCGATCGTGGTGGGTTCCGGCATCAGTGGCGGCTGGGCAGCCAAGGAACTGACGGAAAAGGGATTGAAAGTACTGATGCTGGAAAGGGGCCGAAATTTTGAACACATCAAGGATTACAAATCTGCCGACAAGAATCCATGGGATTTTGAACATCGTGGCCGTGCCACCCAGGCGCAGTTGCGGGAGCATCCCATCATTGCGCGGACCTGGGGGAAAACAGAGCCCATCATGGATTATTGGGCCAACGACGTGGATTGCCCTTATACGGAAATAAAACCCTTCAAATGGTGGCGTGCTTACCAGCTTGGCGGGCGTTCCATTCTCTGGGGCAGGCAAAGCTACCGCTGGAGTGATTTTGATTTTGAGGCCAATGCGCGTGACGGTATTGCCGTGGATTGGCCTATACGTTACCGTGATATTGCTCCGTGGTATGATCATGTTGAATCGTTTATTGGTGTCAGCGGCTCGACCGAGGGCCTGGCACAACTGCCCGACGGACATTTCCTGCCACCCATGGATATGACCTGCGTAGAAAAAGATGTGGCCGCCAGGATCAGGGAACATTATAAAGGACAGCGCCACATGATCATCGGCCGCGTGGCGAACCTGACCGCCCCCGTGCCCGGCAGGACCCAGTGCCAGTTCCGGAACCGTTGCTGGGAGGGATGCCCGTTTGGGGGTTACTTCAGCACCCAGTCATCTACCCTGCCGGCTGCCATGAAAACGGGCAACCTCACGGTCAGGCCCTGGAGCATTGTAACGAGGATCCTGTACGACAAGGATAAAAGGAAAGCAAAGGGTATCGAGATCACTGATGCGGAGACCAATAAAACCTACCAGTACTATGCCAAGATTGTCTTTGTAAATGCATCCGCACTGAACAGCGCCTGGATACTGATGAATTCCGCCACGGATGTATGGCCCGGTGGGATGGGGAGCAGCAGCGGTGAACTTGGGCATAATATCATGGACCATCATTATAACCTCGGAGCTTCGGGTGTGGCAGAGGGTTATGAAGACAAATATTATTATGGCAGAAGGGCGAATGGAATTTACGTAGTACGATTTGCCAACCTGTTCGGAGACAAGCGCAACTATCTCCGCGGGTTTGGTTACCAGGGAGGTGCAAGTCGTGAGGGCTGGAGCCGGGAAGTGGCGGAACTTAATGTGGGCGCGGCTTTTAAGGAAGCTTTGACAGAACCGGGCCAGTGGTCAGTTGGTATGACGGGTTTTGGTGAAATGCTACCCAATCATGACAACAAGATCACATTGGATCCAAACAAAAAGGACAAATGGGGCCTTCCTGTCCTGGCCATGGATGCCGAGTTAAAAGAAAACGAATTGAGCATGCGGAAGGATATAGTGGCCGAAGCAAAAGCCATGTTTGAAGTAGCAGGGGTCAAAGACATCAGGACCTGGGATGCAGGGCATGAGATCGGAGATGGTATACATGAAATGGGTACGGCGCGGATGGGAAAGGATCCAAAAACGTCCGTACTCAACGCGCACAACCAGGTTTGGGACGCTATGAATGTTTTTGTGACGGACGGTGCCTGTATGGCCTCATCGGCCTGCCAGAATCCATCCCTGACTTATATGGCACTGACCGCAAGAGCGGCGAATTATGCAGTGGAGGAATTGAAGAAAGGAAATATTTGAATCGCGAGTCGGGAGTCGATGGTCCGCATTAGGTTGATGCAAGATGCGGCGGGTGGCAGTATCGATCAGTTGAGATTTATGTGCTTTGAGACAACAATGGTCTGTCAACGGTCATCTGTTCACTGTCAACTGATCAGGAAATACAACAAACAATCATCCATATGCCGGAAGATTCATTACGGGTGAACAACAAAGCGGTGGCGCAAAATACGTATGACGCCATTGTCATTGGTTCGGGCATCAGCGGCGGTTGGGCGGCCAAGGAGCTATGCGAACACGGCCTGAAGACTTTGGTATTGGAAAGAGGCAGGAATGTGGAACACCTCAAAGATTACCCAACGGCCGGCATGAATCCCTGGGATTTCCCGCACCGGGGCGAAATGCCAAGGAGCTTTGTGGATGCCAATCCGCTTATTACAGAGGCGGCCGGTTTTGGTGAGGACACCGCTCATTTTTTTATCAGGGATAACGATCATCCCTATGTGCAGGAGAAACCCTTTGAATGGATCCGGGGCTACCAGGTAGGTGGTAAGTCGCTCATCTGGGGGCGTGCCTGCCCACGTTGGAGTCATTTTGAATTTACGGCGCCTGCCCGCTATGGATACGGGATCGAATGGCCGCTGACCTATGAAGAAATAGCGCCCTGGTATGCGCATGCAGAGATATTTGCAGGCATCTGTGGCAACCGCGACGGACTGGAAGCAATGCCCGACGGGGAATACCTTCCGCCATTTGATTTCAACTGCGTGGAAAAAGACATGAAACAAAAACTGCAGTCAAAATATTCTGACCGTTACATGATCCAGGGCCGGTGGGCGCAACTGACCCAGCCCCGGGACATCCATCTCCAGCAGGGGAGGGCGCGTTGCCAGGCAAGGGACCTTTGCATGCGCGGCTGCCCTTACGGCGGTTACTTTAGTTCGGTGTCGTCCACCCTGCCCTGGGCAAAACGGACGGGCAATCTGACCATAAGACCCTTCTCGGTGGTTCATTCCATCATCTACGACGATCAGAAAGGGAAGGCGGCTGGTGTGCGGATTATAGATGCGGTTACCCATAAGAGTGAGGAATTTTTTGCGAAGGTGATCTTTGTGAACGCCTCCGCCCTGAACAGCAACCTCGTCCTGCTCAATTCTACATCAAACCGTTTCCCGAACGGATTCGGCAACGACAATGGCCTACTCGGAAAATATGTGTGTTTCCAAAATTACCGGGGATCGGTGAACGGAAAGGTAGACGGTTACCGGGAGAGCTACTATTACGGCAGGCGTACGGCGGAATGTATGATGGCCAATTTCAGGAACCTGCATAAACAGGATACCGATTTTGTGGGAGGTTATATGGCCTTTATGGGTGCATGGAGGGACCGGGGGGATGCTGACTCATCTGCGGATCCCATCGGCTCGTCTTTCAAAGAAGCGATGTCCGAAGCAGGCGACTGGCACATGTATATGTATATGCAGGGAGAGACGGTACCCAAGGAAGCGAATCATGTAGCGTTAAGCAAGGATAAAAAAGACCAGTGGGGTATACCCCTGCTCGTCACCAATGTAGGCTATGACGGCAATGATGAAAAGTTGTTAAAGGATTTCCTGACACAAGGCATGGAAATGTTTGACGGCATCGGACTCAAAGACATCAGGCATTATGACAATCATTGGGCGCCCGGCCGGGATATCCACGAGATGGGTGGATGCAGAATGGGCAAAGACCCCAAAACCTCGTTGTTAAACAAATGGAACCAGTTTCACAACTGTAAAAATGTATTTGTTACCGATGGAGCCTGTATGGCAAGCACGGGTTATGGGAGTCCGTCCATATTGTATATGGCTTTTACCGCAAGGGCCGCCAATCATGCGGTGGAGGAATTGAAGAAAGGAAATATTTGAGTCGGGAGTCGATGGTTCACCTCAGGTGGATGCGAGATACGGGCGCAAGCGGTTGAACATCGTCATGCGTACTGCACGAGAAGGTGACCATTGACATATGCTCATCGTCCATCGATTCGCGATGCGGGGTAAAAAATTTAGTTGATATAAAAGAACTGAATCTGGAAAAAAATCAGGAATTTTAATTTCATAACCAGTCCTTTTTTTGCTCAGGCGGAAAAAGGATCAAACATCAAAAACAATATGAACAGAAGAGAAGCATTATCCAGTGTGGCGCTGTTGCTGGGAGGCACCATTATTGGAGCGGAAGCTTTTTTATCAGGTTGTACGAACAGCAGCAAAAACCCTGGCGCGGCGGGATTGAACTTTTCCCCGGATGACATCTCATTTCTGGACGAAGTGGGAGAGACCATTCTGCCCGCCACCGCCTCTTCACCGGGCGCGAAGGAAGCTAAAATTGGTCAGTTCATGAAAACAATCGTAAACGATTGCTATGAAGAAAAGGACCAGAAAATTTTTGTGGACGGTATGGGACAGTTGAATGAGGCCAGCAGTAAAAAATACGGGAAGGATTTCGTTGCACTGGCCGATGCCGATAAACACGATTTCCTGGTGGCGCTTGACAAAGAGGCAAAAGATTATATGAAGAAGAAAGCTGATTTTGACAAACAACAATCGGAGCAGGAAGCTGCCGAAAAAGCCAAGGGAAATACAGCTTTCAAAAAAGGAGAAATGCCCACGCATTATTTCACCATGGTGAA
>DATJYH010000070.1:0-14895 GCA_035499675.1 Puia sp. | reverse complement strand
TTTTTTGTTGAAACCAATATAAATATTTGCCCGCTGTTCTCTAACAAATCATTCAATATCCCGCATCTCCCGCCGAAGCCCATCGCAGACGGGACCATCGACTTCAGACTCCCGGCTCCGGACACGGCTACCGTCGTCTTTGCAATATCTCCACCTGTTCCTTCTTCCAACTCAAAAAATCCCCGGCCAGTATGTGTTCCCGTGCCTTTGTAACCAGGTGCAGGTAAAAGGCCAGGTTATGCACGCTGGCAATCGTCAGTCCCAAAATTTCCTTGCTCTTGATCAAATGACGGAGATAGGCCTTGCTGTGATGATTGCTCATGGGGCAATCGATGCCATCGTCGATGGGTGAAAAATCCGATTCCCATTTTTTGTTGTCGATATTGATCACTCCACCCGAGGTGAACAACATGGCGTTCCTGCCGTTCCGGGTAGGCATTACGCAGTCGAACATGTCGACACCCAGCCCAATACATTCCAGGATATTCCACGGAGTGCCCACGCCCATTAAGTAACGAGGTTTATCAGCAGGCAACAGGTCGCAGCAGAGCGCGCACATTTCGTAGAGCTGCTCATCCGGTTCGCCCACGCTCAGGCCACCGATGGCGTTCCCGGCTGCGTTTTTTGACGCCACATATTCGCTGGAGGTCTTTCGCAGGTCCCTGAACGTGCTACCCTGCACAATAGGAAAAAGATGCTGTGTATAGCCGTACGGTTCATTGTTTTTATCGAATTGAAGGAGACAGCGGTCCAGCCAGCGATGCGTGAGCTCCATGGATTTTTTGGCATAGGCATACTCGCTTGGGAAGGGCGGGCATTCGTCAAAAGCCATCACGATGTCCGCGCCGATGGTCCGCTGAATGTCCATCACTTTTTCCGGGGTAAACAGGTGGCGCGATCCATCAATGTGCGACTGAAACAACACCCCCTCTTCGGTGATCTTCCTGGTGCCTGAGAGAGAGAAGACCTGGTAACCACCGCTGTCGGTCAGAATGCTTTGATCCCATCCCATAAATGCATGTAGCCCGCCCGCCTTTGCCAGCACCTCCAGCCCCGGTCGCAGATACAAATGATAGGTGTTGCCCAATATGATCCTGGCCCTGACCTCGTCCTTCAACTGATCTGTCGTGACAGCTTTCACACTCCCTGCTGTGCCGACCGGCATGAATATGGGAGTAGGTATTTCACCGTGATCGGTCCTGATCTTTCCTGCCCTCGCGGAGGAGGAGGGATCTTTAGCCAGTAAATTAAATTGTAATGCACCCATCGCAATCTCAAAGACCGTGCAAGATAAGGATCGCGGGAGGATTCACCATCCTTTGGTTGCAGCGGGATGTACCCGGGCGCCGGCAGGATTGGATGGGCAGGGTTATGGTGGTAACATTGGCTTCACAGTAGTCGCGGGTAATTCTTATTTTCGCGGATGCCAGCGTGCAGACCCCGTTGTCATAAACCGTAGAACAACACACATGGATAAAATATTCGGCCATTTGCCATGGAAGGAAATTGTATTTGCCTGTTTTTGCGCGGTAACCCTGATACAATTGTTTTACTACAGTTGGTTTTTTCAACGGCTGGCTTTTTACAGGTCAAAAAACAGGGAGAAGTCCCAGCAACATCCCGTGAGCGTCATTATCTGCGCCCGCGATGAAGCCGGCAGGCTGGCAAAAAACCTGCCGGGTGCGCTGGTGCAGGAATACCCCTCCTCTCATGAAGTAATCGTGGTCAACCACAACAGCCAGGACGATACCCGCTACCTGCTGGATGAATTCAAAAAAACATTCAAGGGGCTTCATATCGTCAACCTGGAGTATGAAGCCAAGGGCATCCAGGGCAAAAAGTACCCGCTGAGTATGGGCATCAAGGAGGCGAAATACGAAGTTGTACTGTTAACCGATGCGGATTGCGTTCCGGCCAGCGAACACTGGATTATGAAAATGCAGGATGGTTACCGGGAGGGTATCCAGGTGGTGCTGGGTTATAGTCCTTATCGTAAGACGCCGGGCTTTCTCAACAAGCTGATTCGGTTCGAGACCTTTCACACTGCTTTACAATATCTCTCCTATGCACTGGCCGGCAGCCCGTACATGGGTGTGGGGAGAAATCTGTCTTACAAAAAAGAACTTTTCTTTCAGAACAAGGGCTTTTCTTCCATTAACCAGATCCCCGGCGGTGATGATGATCTTTTCATCAATAAGGTAGCAAAGGGAAAGAATACCGGCATAGTGATAGATCCAGACGCATTCACGGTATCGGAGCCCAAGACCAACTTTGCCGACTGGATGCATCAGAAGACCAGGCATTACAGCACCAGCAAATATTACAAGTCGAAGCACAGGTTTTTGTTGGGGCTGTATTCGGCATCATTCTTCGTTTTCTATCCGCTTTTTTTTGTTAGCCTGGCATTGTACGATTGGCGTTATGTACTGGCGGTGTTTGGTGCACGTTTTCTCCTGCAGGGGTTGGTGTATTTCCGCAGCATGAGAAAACTGCAGGAAACAGATCTGTTTGCCTGGTGGTGGTTGCTTGATATCTGGATGTTCCTGTATTACCTGATCTTTGTGCCATCGTTATGGAAAAAACCGAGGGCAAACTGGAAATAATAACCAGGTATTTTACTGATTTCTCCCCTGTTCAGCTTGAACAATTTGCAGCACTGGAAGGATTGTACCGGGAATGGAACGAAAAAATAAACGTGATCTCACGCAGGGACATCGACAGTCTTTATGAGAAACATGTCCTTCACTCGCTGAGCATTGCCGCCTGTTTCAGTTTTCAAAAGGGTCAGGAAGTCATTGATATCGGAACCGGGGGCGGCTTCCCGGGTATTCCGCTCGCCATTTTTTTCCCGGAAACGAGGTTCCTGCTGGTCGACAGCATTGGAAAAAAAATCAAAGTGGTAGAAGCCGTCGCATCAGCCATTGGGTTAAAAAATGTACAGGCAAGACATGGACGGGCCGAAGGTATCAGGCAACAGCAGTTTGATGTGGCGGTATCCCGAGCCGTGGCGCCACTGAAAGAATTGTGGACCTGGGCGAAGCCGCTGCTCAGAAAGACCAAAGATGACAGTGGACAGTTCACAGTGGACAGAAGTTCAAAATCATCGGAGAACATACCCAACGGGTTGATTTGCCTCAAGGGAGGCGACCTGGCCATGGAGATTTCAGAAAGCAGGTGTAAGCCGTATATGCTGGAAATACATGAAATTTTTCCGGAGCCTTATTTCCTGCAGAAATACCTGCTTTTTGTAAGAAGGTAAATAAGCGTTTCTACTTAGACCTGAATTTGCCGCAACCAAGGCAGTTGCCATTTATTACCACAAAATGGTATTTTTTTTCTCCCAAATGATCGGAACTTTATACCATGGCTATTTCAGTATGCATTGTTGACGACAATAAAGACATCCGGTCTGCCCTTGAACAGATCATTACCATGGCTGATGGCTACACACTGGCAGGAAGCTGCAGTTGCGCCGATGAAGCCCTGGAGCAGATTCCAAAAATTAAGCCGCAGGTAGTATTAATGGATATCAACCTGGGAGACGGTGAAAGCGGGATTGAATGCGTAAGGGAACTCAAACCCGAAAACCCGGAAGTGTTGTTTATGATGTGTACGGTCTATGAGGAAGACGAGAAAATATTTGAGGCGCTGAGTGCCGGAGCCAATGGCTACATCCTCAAAAAGACCACACCCGGAAAATTGTTGGATGCAATCAGGGAACTGTATGAAGGAGGAGCCCCGATGAGCAGCCAGATCGCCAGGAAGGTGGTTACGGCGTTCCAGCTAAAAAACATGACCGAAACGGGTTCACAGGATAAGTCAATCAGCGTGCTCTCCATCCGTGAAAAGGAAATTTTGGAATTGCTGGCCAAGGGCATGTTATACAAGGAAATTGCATCCTGTCTGTTTATCAGCCAGGAAACTGTGCGAAAGCATGTTTACCACATCTATGAAAAATTACACGTGAATAACCGCGTCGAGGCCATCAACAAGTTTTACGGGCGCTGACGGCGGGCGAAATACCCGTTTTGTTGAATTATTCCCCCTTTTTACCCCCAAAACCTTAAACCTTCCTTAACAAACTACCACAAAGTGGTATAGGTTTGGCCTTCCAAACTGTTTAATTTTGGTGCAGAGGTTGTCGATCAAATATCTCGTTAATCATTTTACGTTATCCTGGAGGGTTTTGTGTTCTGCTTTCAGCCTTCGCAAATCTGCTCCACCTGCATTCAGTAACAATAAAGCCATTCACACTCCTGAATGGCTTTATTGTTTGTTGTAACGGCCGTAGCGGCGTTGCCCGGGTTACCAATTCAGTATTAGCTTATTATTATTCCGGTTTACATCGGCCATACGTTGTGATGGATCTATTTCTACCACTTTTAGATCTGTCAGCCGATGGTTGACTTCAAAAATATAGGTCGGACTGGTCCATTTCCAGGGCTCCTGGTCGATACGGGGCACATCTTTGTCTTCTATTGGCTTTTTTCCAAACATCAGGTACTGGGGGATATAATCAAGTTCCCGGCTGCCATCTTTCATTTGGATCGCCACGTCAAGCGGCATCGGCATTTTACCGACCATTCTTAGCCTGATCTTTGTCTTTCCCCCTTCTTCCCACAAACTATCAATACCATAATCAATGGTTTTTGTTGTATTGATCCAATACTCCTTATACCAGTCCAGCTGCAGGCCGCTGACTTTTTCCGCAACACGCAGAAAATCGGTGGGGTTGGGATGTTTAAAACGCCAGAGGCGGTAATATTCCAGCAGGATGCGGTCGCGTACCTCAGCGCCGGTAATATATCCCAGCTGTTCCAGGAAGATCTCCCCCTTTGAATAGGAGCCGATGCTGTAACCAAAGTTGCTGCTGAAATGATCGGCAAAAGTGGTCAGTGGCTCTTCCATCCCACTCCGCACCAGGGCAAAATAGCCGTTATAAGCATCGGCGTGGTTCAGGGGCAGGGCAGGTTGAAGCGGGTTGCCACTGGCATCAAGACCCTTTTGGAGATTGGCTGCATTTGGGCCAAAATGGCTGTCGTAATAGGCAGAAAGAACAGCATCGGCATAACTGGCGAATCCTTCATCCATCCAGGCATGTTCGCCTTCGTCCGAGCCAAGTACACCCTGGTACCAGCTGTGCATCCACTCATGAAAAGCATTGCCCTGTAGTCCCGGACCGCGAAGCAGGGTGGCCATGGGATACTCCATTCCTCCATCACCCCCTTGTATAAACGAATATTGACGATAGGGATATTTTCCAAAATGCTGCTCGATAAAGGGGTACACCTGTACCGCGGCTTCTGCCATGAGTTTCCAGGCAGCTTCTTCCTTCGGATCGTTGTTCTTGTTCCTGTACAGTACATTTATTACCGGACCATTGGAAATATTTTTTACAATGTGCTTGTACTGCGGGTCCGCTGCCCACATAAAATCATGCACGGTAGGGGCAATGAAATGCCAGGTCAGCGTACTTCCTTCGGGGCGTTGAACCTTTGTACCCGGAGCCTCATAGCCATAGCCAATTTGCCCGGCATTCTGCAGGTACCCGCTTCCCCCCAGGATATAGGTTTTGTCGATTGTTATCTTTACATCAAAGTCACCCCAAACCCCGTAAAACTCCCTGGCAACATAGGCCGTGGGATGCCAGCCTTCATAGTCATATTCACAGATTTTCGGATACCACTGGCTCATGGAGTATCGGACGCCGGTAGAAGGATTGTCCCTTCCGCTGCGTCTTACCTGTAACGGGACCTGGGCTTCGAATCCCATTTCAAAAACAACCGTGGTTTTTGGAAGAATTGGTTTGGTGAGATTCACTTCCAGGATTGTCTCTTCTTCACGGAAAGGTTGGGCTATACCATTCATTTTTAGCGACAATACTTTCTGGTAACCGATCTCATCCGGCGTCAGGTTGAGTATCCTGTCCCTGACACGCGTATCCCAGTCGGGCCGGTTGTGAATAATGAGTTTCCCCAATTCACGACTGCGATTGTCCATCATGCTGTTGGGCTGAAATGCATTCCAATAGAGGTGGTAAAATACTTTATACAAGGTATCCGGCGAGTTGTTGGTATACTCCAGTTTTTGTTTCCCGGAAAACCGGTTGGTGGAAACATCCATATTAATGTCCATGGAATATTTCACTTTTTGCTGCCATCTGTCGGGTTGGGCCAGGGCAGTTTGGCAGGCAATAACAAGTGATAACAGGTACGTCAGTTTCAACATGCGCATAAAAATTTAAGCCGCTAATTTCGGTAAATACTGCATATCATTGAAATGAAAAGCCAGTGGCATGGGCTTTTAACAAGTTTTATAAAGCTGTAGCGATCGCCTGTTCATTGGCCTTTATCGGGCATCCCTGCCCGCGATCACCACAACGATTTCACCTTTAACATTTTTGTCGCGAAAGTACGCCGCCATCTCCTGCAGTGTTCCGCGCCGGGTTTCTTCGAAGACCTTGGTCATTTCCCTGGATACGGAACAGGCCCTCCCCGGGCCAAAATACCCGATGCATTCATCCAGCATTTTTACAAGCCGCAGGGGCGACTCATAAAAGACCATGGTCCGTTCCTCCTCCGCCAGTTTTTTGAGCATGGTTTGCCGGCCTTTTTTTTGCGGCAGGAACCCTTCAAATACAAAGCGGTTGATTGGCAGGCCACTGTTCACCAGCGCAGGCACAAAGGCGGTGGCGCCCGGCAGGCACTCCACCCGAATACCAGCCATGATGCTTTCCCTGACCAATAAAAATGCGGGATCCGAAATACCCGGTGTGCCTGCGTCGGTCAGCAAAGCCATGGTTTTCCCCTGTAATAACTGATCCACCAGGTGGCGGAGCACTTTATGTTCATTGTGCTGGTGATAGGGAGAAAGCGGTTTGATGATCTGATAGTGATTCAATAACCGGATGGAGGTGCGGGTGTCTTCGGCCAGCACCAGGTCCACTTTCTTAAGCACTTCGAGTGCGCGAAGGGTGATGTCCTGGAGATTTCCGATGGGAGAAGGAACAATGTATAACATGAGTTAATGTGCAAATTTGCATACTTGCAAATGTGCAAATGAGAGATGCAAATTTGTAAGCGGTTTAGTTCACCGCGACTTCAAAGTACTCCATCACGGGATTGGCCAATAATTTTTTGCTGGCCTCTTCCGCGATTTTCTTCGCCTGTTCAGAAGATTCTGCTTCTACCTGCAGGCTGATATTCTTTCCAATCCTGACATCGCTGACTGCATTCAATCCGAGATTTTGCAAGCCTCCCATTACCGCTTTCCCCTGTGGATCCAACAACTCTTTCAAAGGCATTACTTTTACCTGAACGGAGAAGATCATGTTGCTTGATTTTTAAAGAACAAAGATAATACAATGTAAAAAACGAAAATGACCGGCATGGCGAGCCATTTTAAAAAAATCAATGCTACGATAGCTGTTACCAGCAGGAGAAACCTGGGAAAATTATTTTTAACCGACAGGTCCTTGAACTTTAACGCCAACAACGGCAGCCGGCTCACCATTAAATAACTCAACAAAATCAGGAGTCCGTACAATACCCATTTGTTTAACAGCATGCTCACGATCCACTCGCTGTCCACATTCCAGTAGATCAGCGGAAATGAAGCAACCAGCAAACCTACTGCAGGCACCGGTACGCCCTTAAAACCATCCTGCTGCGAATCATCCAGGTTGAATCTCGCCAGGCGATAAGCGGCAGCGCAGGGCAATAATAAAGCAGGCAGGAGCCAAATCACTGCAATGTCTACTCCGTCTACCTGTTTCATATAACTCATCCGCAAAAACTGGTACATCAGCATACCGGGGGCTACACCAAAACTGACGAGATCCGCCAACGAATCAAGCTGTTTTCCCATCGGGGATGTTGCTTTGAAAAGACGGGCCACAAACCCATCCAGAAAATCTACCAGGGCCGCCAGCCCGATGAAGAGGGAAGCCATCCATATTTTTTCAGGCATATCCACCAGCTGCGTTCCATCGGGCCCATACATCACGGAAATTCCATTTTGGAGGGTGAAAATCAGTGCCAGGCATCCGAAAATGAGATTCAGCAAAGTAAACAGGTTGGGTATTTGTTTCATATCCTGATGTCCGCCAGTTACGGAACGCTTTCTGGGTTAGTAAAAGGCAAATATAGTGAGTCGGATTTTACGCCGGTGGGACCACGCTATCTTCCTCCCGTCCTGCGGGTATTTTTCATAAAGGCTTCGATCTCCTCCACCGTAATGGGTATTTTTGACATCAGGTCCCTGTTCCCGCTGCGGGTAAGCAATACGTTGTTTTCGATACGTACACCCATTTTTTCTTCTTCGATATAAATACCAGGTTCCACGGTAAGTAGCATGCCCGCTTTGAGGGGCTCCGTGCGGGTGCCCAGGTCGTGCACATCAACTCCCAAATGATGAGAAATGCCATGATAGAGATATTTCCAATAGGCCGGGTTTTCCGGTGTCTGGTTTTTGATGTCTGATTTTGTCAGCAATCCGATTTTTAAGAAAACCTGGTTTGCCTCTTCTCCCACCTGCTTGTGATAGTCGTTGATGATAACCCCCGGTTTCAAGAGGTTCTTCGCATATTGATGCAGGTGAAGACAGGCGTTGTATACCTCTTTTTGCCGTTTGGAGAATTTCCCGTTTACCGGGACTGTTCGCGTAAGATCGGCGTTGTAACCGCCATATTCCGCCCCGAAATCCATCAGCAGCAGCTCACCATCTCTGCATTCCTGGTTATTGGACACATAATGCAGGGTCCTTGCCCGGTCCCCCGATGCAATGATGCTGCTGTACGCCGGCCCGGTTGCACGTTGTGAAAGAAAAGAATGCAAGATCTCGGCCTCAATTTCATATTCAAACACGCCGGGCCTGATGAAACGCATCAATCGCTCAAAGCAAAGATGTGTAATGTCGATGGCTTTTTGCAAAACCTCCACCTCCTGCGCTGTTTTAACGGCGCGGAGCTGTTTCATAATTTTTGCGGCGCGATGGTAGTTATGCAGGGGGTACCTTTTTTTCATGTCCCGGATGTACCGATAGTCCCTGGTTTGGATCAGGCTGGCCTTCCGGTCATTTTCATTGGAGTCCAGGTAGATATTGTCTGCTGCGTGTATCCATGGCTGTAGTAATCCATCGAGCGCATCCAGCCACACAATGGTCTGGATACCGGAAAGCTGCCTGGCTTCCTCTGCCCGCAGTCTTTTTCCATCCCATTTTTCCTTTACTTCATTGGGGCGTGTCAGCACCAGCACCTCCCGGTATTTCGGGTCGGGGTGATCCGGATAAAGGATCACCATACTGTCTTCCTGGGTGATACCGCTCAGCCACAATAGATCACTGTTTTGCCGGAAGGGGTAAAGTGCGTCCCCATTGGAGGGCATTTCATCGTTACTCACAAAAATCGCGATGGAAGAAGGCATCATTTCCTTTGCAAAACGTTGCCTGTTTTTTACATACAAGGCCGGGTTAACGGGTAGATATTTCATCGAAAGAAATTATGGATAGATGTGTAAAAGTAACGAATCATTTATTTGATCCCTGACCATCGCCCTCCATAAGCGGCCAGATGGCCATTTAAAATATATTTTTAAAAACTTTAATGCTTGTTCAGCAAAGCGCTGTTCCTGTAAAATTTTCTAAAAATACTAACACTTGTTAGTTAGATAAATATTTGAAATAACGGCATTTTATTAAATCATTTTCAATTTAGACCCTGTTTTCGACTTTGCTTTAGAGATATTTTAATTCTAGCTTTGCAGCCTAAACAACGATTGATTTCCCATGTCAATACCCGTCATTGCCCTCAGACCGGACAAACTACTCAGGCTTGGATTACGTGTTTCGGACAGCATACACTACCAACTTCCGGCCGACGAACTGGTCGAGCATTGCCTTCGCAGGGGCGATGGAATGCTGAGTGATACGGGTGCCCTGGTGATCAACACAGGCCAGTTTACCGGCAGGAGCCCGAAAGACCGGTTTATTGTCCGCGATGAAAAGACTTCCGCTCATATTCACTGGAATGATTTCAACCAGCCCATCGAGGCCAAATATTTCGACATTGTTTTAAAAAAGATGATCGATTATTTTAACCGCCTCCCCGAAATCTGGATCCGGGATTGTTTCGCCTGTGCCGATCCCCAATATCGCATGAATATCCGGGTGATCAATGAAACTCCGTGGATGAACCTGTTTGCCTACAACATGTTTCTGCGGCCAAACGAGGAAGCGCTGGAAACATTCAAACCCGAATGGCAGGTGCTGTCGGCTCCCGGCTTACAGCTAAATCCTGCCGAATGTGGCACCCGTCAGTCAAACGCTGTTTTGGTCTCATTCCATCACAAATTAATCCTGCTGGCCGGTACCGGGTATACGGGTGAAATCAAGAAAGCTATTTTCAGCATACTCAACTATATACTGCCTCAGGAGAAACACGTGTTGGGCATGCATTGTGCCGCCAATATGGGTGCCGAGGGCGATACGGCACTGTTTTTTGGCTTGAGTGGAACCGGGAAAACAACGCTCAGCACCGATTGCAATCGGAAACTGATCGGCGATGACGAGCATGGCTGGACCGCAAACAGCATTTTTAATTTTGAGGGGGGGTGTTACGCTAAATGCATCAACTTAAAGGAAGATCGTGAGCCGGAAATATTCCAGGCCATCAGGCCGGGCGCCCTCGTGGAAAACGTGAAGTTTTACCCGGGCACCAATCGTATCAACTATGATGACGGATCGATCACAGAAAACACAAGGGTTTCCTACCCGCTGGATTATATACGTAATGTTTTAAATCCCGCCATTGGTCATATCCCCAAAAATATTTTCTTCCTGACCTGTGATGCATTCGGTGTATTGCCGCCAATTGCAAAACTCAGCGCCCCGCAGGCCATGTACCAGTTCATTTCCGGTTACACGGCCAAGGTAGCCGGTACGGAAACGGGGATACGCGAGCCAAAATCCACTTTCAGCGCATGTTTTGGCGCTCCCTTTATGCCCTTGCATCCAGGTGTATACGCCACCATGCTGGGTAAGAAGATCAGGGACCACGAGGTTAAGGTTTGGTTGATCAACACCGGCTGGAGCAGTGGCCCGCATGGTACCGGCGCGCGGATAAAACTTTCTGCTACGAGGGCCATGATCACCGCAGCCCTTTCCGGCCAGTTAGACCGGGTCGATTTTCAAAACCATCCCGTTTTCGGAGTGGCTATGCCGGCCAGTTGCCCGGGCGTTGAACCCGAACTACTGAATCCGCGCAACACATGGGCCGACAAGCAAGCGTACGACGAAAAGGCGTCCTACCTCGCCAGCCTCTTTATCAACAACTTTGAAAAATACAAATCAGGGGTGTCTGAAGAGATCCTGGCAGCCGGTCCAAAACCGCTAAAATAATTTGTTAAAAATTGTTTTATTTTAAGAATAAAATACAGAACTTGGCAACCGAATTCTCACGGTTTAAAACTGGTCTCTAACATTGTTTGCTGATAAAAACTCCATCAAAACCTGATGGAGTTTTTTGTGTCCTTCCTTGCCGATCTGTTCTGGTTTTATCATTTTGTTTGCACTTAGCGGCGGCGGGTTTTCGTTTCATTTGTATGCATGTTTTTATCTGTTCCGTTGTTTTCAACCTCCTGTTTTTGGCTAATACTCACCTGCCAGGCAAGTCACTGATCGACTGGAGTCCGGAGAGAAAACTGGTTTGGAGTGATTTCAGGGCGAGACCTGTAACAGGCACCCGGGTGGCCGCTTTGTCGGGCACCAGCATCAAGGTTGACTTTGAATTTACCGATGAATCCATGCGGTATCATATTCGTTGCCAGTTTGACCGCGAACGCTCCTGGGGCCGGGTAAAGACAGCCTACATCCTTTCGCACGAACAACTTCACTTTGACATTGCTGAACTGTATGCGAGAAAACTCAACAAGGCTCTTTCGATGTACAGGCATTTCGGCCGGGAGAATGAAAAGGAGGTTGACGAGGTTTATCAACACGTGATGCGGGTTTACCGCGACGAGCAGGAGGAATATGACCAGGAAACGGATTTTTCCATTGACCGGGCGGAGCAGGCCAGGTGGTCTAAAAAAATCAGCGCGGAGTTGAAAGCGCTGCGAAGCTTTGGGGATTATCGTTAGAACAACCCGTACAATTGGGCATCGATCCGGGTGATGATTTCACCCAGGTGCTCATCATTTTCGGGAAATTTATTTTTATCTATGTCAATGACCAGCAGGGCGCCCTCCTTGTATCCTTCAATCCATCTGTTATAAAGATCGTTCAGGCGTTTCAGGTAGTCCAGCCTGATATTTTCCTCGTATTCCCGGCCCCTTTTCTGGATCTGGCCTACCAGCGTTGGAACGGAGGCCTGTAAGTAGATCAGCAGATCGGGTGGCTGAATCAGCCTTTTAAGCGTTTGAAAAAACTGGAAGTAATTGTCGTAGTCCCGCTTGCTCATAAGTCCCATTTCATGGAGGTTGGGGGCAAATATGTGAGCGTCCTCATAGATCGTCCTGTCCTGGATTACGGTTTCCGTGCCAGTATGAATTTCCAGCAATTGGTTAAGCCGGCTGTTGAGAAAAAAAACCTGTAGGTTAAAGCTCCAGCGCGGCATGTCTTCATAAAAATCATTCAGATAAGGGTTATGGTCCACGTCTTCGAACTGTGGGATCCAGCGATAATGTTTGCTGAGCATTTCGGTCAGCGTGGTTTTCCCGGCCCCGATATTTCCCGCTACAGCAACGTGTTTGGGTCTCTTGGTCTTTGCCATCCCTAAATGTAAAATCTAAAATCTAAAATATGAAATATAAATAATTTGTAGCGCGAAGGCAGACCCTGTTTTCTTTCATGTAGTTCGCTTCAATAATATTTTATTCCCATTGCATCCCTGACCATCTGCAAAGTGGCTCTGGCACTGGCTCTTGCGCCGGCAGCACCCTGTTCCATCATCATCTTCATATATTTCTCATCGCCCCGGATTGACTCCGTTTTTTCCCGGATGGGACGGATAAACCGAACCATGTCCTCCGCGAGCTGTTTCTTCATATCACCATAACGAATCTGAGCCCGGTTGTAGTCGGTCTCGAATTTCTCCAGCACGGTGGAGTCGCTCACCACTTTCATCAGGTTGAACAGACCCTCGATATAGTCTGGCCTGGGTGTATCAGGCGCAGTGGGACCGCTGTCTGTTTTAGCTTTCATGATTTTCTTACGGATCATTTCGTCATCATCCGCCAGGTAAAGGGTATTCATCTGGTTTTCACTCTTGCTCATTTTACCAGCTCCGTCGAGGCTCATGATCTTCACCAGGTTTTCCCCGTAGTTAAACGCATAGGGCAGCGGAAATACCTCGCCATAACGGTGATTAAACCGCTCGGCGTGATTCCTGGTCATTTCAATATGCTGCTCCTGGTCTTTGCCTACAGGTACTTTTACGGCGCGATGGATCAATATGTCAGCGGATTGCAAAACGGGGTAGGTCAGCAGGCCTGCATTTACATTATTCGGTTGCATCCTGACCTTGTCCTTGAAGGTGGGTGTTTTTTCCAATTCGCCTTTATAGGCAAGCATGTTCAGGTACAGGTACAGTTCCGCAATTTCGGTTACATCACTCTGAACATACAAAACACATCTGTCGGGGTCGAGTCCGCTTGCGATGAGCTCTGCCATCAATCTTGTCACGGACACCCGCAGTTCCCGGGTATCCGGGTGCGTGGTGAGACTGTGCCAGTCAACGATACAATAAAAACAGCGGTATTCGTCCTGCATACGGACCCAGTTCCGGATGGCTCCGAAATAGTTGCCGAGATGTACGAAACCCGTAGGCCGGATACCGCTTAAAACAATCTCCTTCTCTTTTTCCATAAGGAGGGCGAAGATAAGAAAAGTTGAAGACAGCAGTCTTGAAGAGTGTACAGTTGACAGTTAACAGAGAACAGGGCAATCTGATTAAAATCCTCCATCTTGGATAACGGCTGATCTGGTAATCTGTCAACTGTTTTCTGTCTTCTGTAAACCACCAACCTACCATCCGTCATCTCTTATCCGTCCTCTGTCAACATTTTATGATGTTTTTATCCTATAGCAGTAGAAAAGTAGGGCTGAATCATTTATTTTTGTTTATAATCGATTTTATCATGCAGGTAGATGATGCCCTGATAGACAATCTGTCGAAACTTGCCTGTCTCGAGTTCTCTGTCGACGAAAGAGAAGGAATAAAAAAAGATCTTGAGCGGATGATCAGTTTTGTTGAAAAACTAAATGAACTGGACGTGACCGGTACGGAGCCGCTTTTGCATATGGGCGATACAGTCAATGTGTTAAGAGAAGATGTGGTTGTGAATTCAGGAGGCCGTACAGCAGCTTTGCAGAACGCCCCTTGTTCCAATGCAACGTATTTTAAGGTCCCAAAGGTAATCAGGAACCCTTCTAAATAATAACTGGTCGCCGGGCTGTTCCCGGCTGCCCGAAAAGATATGAATACGGCAATCATACAGTTGGACAACATCCATAAAAGTTACTTCATGGGAAAACAGGCACTTCCCGTGCTGAAGGGAATTACCCTGGAGATTTTGAAAAATGAATATGTCGCGCTTATGGGACCCTCCGGTTCCGGGAAGAGCACGCTGATGAATATTCTGGGATGCCTGGATTCACCTACTTCCGGCAGATACATTCTCAACAACCAGGATGTGAGCGAAATGCCGGATGATGACCTGGCTGAAGTGCGAAACAAGGAGATCGGTTTCGTATTCCAGCAATTTAACCTGCTCCCACGGCTAACAGCAGCCGAAAATGTGGCGCTTCCGCTCGTATATGCGGGTATCCCCCGTAAAACACGTACCGAAATGGCCATGGAGGTGCTGGAAAAAGTGGGTCTCACGGATAGAAGTCACCACA
>DATJYH010000069.1:0-3599 GCA_035499675.1 Puia sp. | reverse complement strand
CATTTCCGAAAAACCTGTCTGCGGATGGGCTCCTTCCCTTCCTGCAGATATTCATATTGGCTGGAAGAAAAACTCTCGGTCATGGGAGGGGATCCTTCAGCGATGGCTTTTATCCCGGGTATCTTTTTTAATTCATGGAGAAGGGCGGTATGTTTGTCGGCATATCGCTGGTCAGTCCGGTATTTCCAGGGAATATCTGCCAATACCACCGCGTCCTTGGTGAATCCCATGTCGGTCTTTAATACGTACTGTAACTGGCGTCCCACCACGATGGCACAACTGATAAAAGCAAGTGCGATAACGAATTGAAAAACGATCAGTGCTCTTTGCAGGCTGAATCCCCTTGTATTTTTAAAAATATGACCGGTGCGGAATACATCCACGGTCTTTACACGGGTGATCAGCCAGCCGGGATAGATGCCGGCCAGAAAGGTTACGATGACGGAGACAACGGCCACAAATCCCAGCAGCTGGAAGCCGCTGCCAAAGGGGCTAACCCCGGGAGGAATGATATCTTTCAGTAACACAAAACCGATCAGGCTGAGCGCATGCGCCAGCACCGCCGCAATCAGCGTTGTCAGCAAGGTCTGAAACAGGAACTGCCCGATGAGTCGTGCCTGTCCACTGCCCAGGGTTTTGCGGACGCCGATTTCACGGGCGCGTTGGGGCATAGCGGCCACGCTCATGTTAATATAATTGATACAGGCAAGGATCAGTAGGAAAAGGCTGATCCCCACAAGGCCATACAATACTTTTTTACTGGCCTTGCGCTCATTGTATTCTTTTATATCTACTGTAAAATGCGAGTCCTTGATCGGCGTGAGTATAAACCAGCGTTTGAAATCAAAGTGCTCAGATCCATGCGACGCATTAAACAGTTTTACTTTTTGCTGAACAAGAGAATTGATCTGACCCAGTACCTTTTCCGGCTTTGCATCCTTTTTGAGCCTCACATACAATTTGTCCTGCCCGTTGGTATTTGTCCAGGTATTCAGCTCATAGGCTTTTTGCGGAAGCGAACAAAACTCCTGTGTGGTGAATTCCGTAGGTGTTTCCGGATCAGCCACAATGCCCGTGATCGTCCTGGTTACCGTATCCCTGAATCCATAGTAGATGATGGTTCGATGAAGCAATTCCTGTGGCTGGATGCCCGGGAAATATTTGGCCGCGCGGCTTTGGGTGAGCACCACTTTGTCCGGCCCCTGGAATGCTGTGGATGGATTGCCTGCCAGCCAGTGATAGGGGATCATGCTAAAATAATCGGCGTCCGTGGCCGCAATGTTCGTGGGATCATCCAGTACCAGCGGCTTTCCATCGGCCCTGGCTATCTGCACCGCTTTTGCCCATTGCCCATGCAGCGGCACGGCCAGTTCCACGGCTCCGATGCTTTCCCGGATGCCCTGGTACATGGGCGCTGATGCCCCGGCGTTGTATTCCTCCTTGCCATCGAAGATAAAACCACTTTCCACCCGGTATACCCGGTCCTTCTCCGGCAGGTTTTTCTCATAGCTGAACTCATAGGAAACAATCCTGAAAATGATCCAGCAGGCACTGATGCTGATGGCCAGTCCAAAAATGTTCAGGCTGGTAAAAAGCCTGTGGCGCCAGAGATGGCGGAACGTGGTGCTGAAGTATCTTTTGTTCATATGCAGTGTTTCGGGGCGATAAGTGGACAGATAACAATGGACAGATGACAGGCTTTATCTGCGGCATACCTGGGTCCGTCAACCTCCATCACTCCGTCCTTAAGGACTTGGTCGGATTCGCCAGCGCGGCTCTTATGGACTGGAAGCTGATCGTAAACAGCGCAATCACGATCGCCACAAGGCCCGCGATCAGGAATACCGTCCAGCCGATGTTTGTTTTATAGGCAAAATCCTGCAACCACTGGTTCATCGCATACCAGGCGATGGGTATGGCAACGACTATTCCGATCAGTACCAGCCGCACAAAATCCAGGGCCAGCAAGCGGACGATGCCTGCCACACTGGCGCCGAGTACCTTTCTCACGCCAATCTCACGGGTACGTGTCTGCGCAGTATAGGCAGCAAGCCCCAGCAAACCCAGGCAGGAGATCAGAATGGCAATGCCGGCAAAAAGGTTGAACAGGGTTTCCGTCCGTTGCTCGCCGGTATACAACCGGTTAAAGCTTTCGTCGAGGAAGGCATAGTCAAACGGGTATTCGGGATTGTATTTTTTCCAGAGTTTACCGAGGGCGGCAATGGCATTGGGGGCGTCCTTCCCCGTGGTCTTGATAAAAATGCGATTGTACTGACGAGGCTGGTAGAAAAATACGGCCGGTAGTATTTTATGCCGCAGGGAGGTAAAATGAAAATCCTTTACCACACCGATGATGGTGCCTTCCGTTTTCCACAATTTGAAACGCTTGCCAATGGGGTTCCTGAGACGGGCAGTAGTTACCGCCGTTTCGTTCAGGATAAAATGCGTGCTGTCTGCTACCGAGCCCGTAAAAATATTCCCCTCCTTCATATTCATTTTGAAAAAAGGGATAAAATCCTTGTCGACAGAAAATGGGCTGATAAACATGGTTTCTCCCGGCTGTTTTCCATCCCAGGAGTTGTCGCCGGATTGGCCACCATAGTTGACGATGCTGGAACTGGCAAATGCCACATTCCGCACGGCCGGGTCAGCCAACAGGGCCGATCGCACCGCATCAATATGATCGCGCATGGCGATCAGATTGCAGGAGAGCACATTTTCCCTGTCATATCCCAGTTCCCTGGAACGTATATAAGATAACTGTCTGCCGATGATGATTGTGCCCGAGATCAATGCCACGGAACAGCTGAACTGTACCACCACAAGCACCCGGCGGAATAAAGTACTGCTGAGGCTGGCGGAGATTTTTCCCCTCATGGCCTTCAGTGGTTCAAAGGAGGAAAGCAGCAGCGCGGGGTAAATGCTTGAAACCAACAGGGTGCCGAGGATGGTGAGTCCGATCACTTTCCAGAGGCGGATATCATAAAAGTTGACCACGAGTTCCTTGCCGGATACCTGGTTGAATACCGGTACCAGCAAATAAACCAGCACCAGCGCAATGGTCGTGGCAAATAAAAACAACAGGGCGGTTTCGATGATAAACTGTAACAGCAACTGGATCTTTGCCGCGCCCACAATCTTGCGGAGGCTTACTTCCTTTGCCCGCAACATGGAACGTGCGGTGGACAGGTTCACATAGTTGATGCAGGCAATGCCGAGGATGAGGATGGCAATGATCATAAACATGCGGACCGTGGCAAATCCCCCATCGGCGCCATCTGCGCGGAAGAGGTGCATTTTTTTTAATGGAAGAAATACGTATTCAATATCCGTATCATCCGACTTCATCCGGAGATGGATATCACGGATCTTGGTAGACAACTGAGCCAGGTTGGTGCCGGGCTTGAGCAGCAGGAAGGTATTGTAGTCGAACTGGGAAAAATCATTGTCGAGGTTCTTGCCCTCCGTGTTGCCGGTATATCTCAATTCCCTCATGAGGTTAAAGGGAAAAAGAATATCGGCCTGTATCGAGGAGTTTTTTGGAAAGTCCTTCATCACGGCCGTGACCTTAAAATTCATTTTATCATCGCCACTGATGA
>DATJYH010000068.1:0-6895 GCA_035499675.1 Puia sp. | reverse complement strand
TGTGCGGCCGCAGCTTCGCCGTATCACCCGCCATGCCGATTGCCGTACGGATATTTTCTTTTACCCTTTCGGTAAATATCAGCAGGGCCGGCGAATCCGTTTGGTCGGGATCTGTTAACTGGTACCAGGGTAGATTGGTTGACATATTTTAAAAATTATTTGCTTTGTTTTTGTATTATTTGAATGGAATGGAGGACCTGTGCAACCTGCTCTGTTATCGCTCCGTAAGCTCCGGTAGAAAGTATCTCCGGCGTAAACAACCGGGAACTGATTCCCACTACCCGGGCCCCGGCTTCAAACCAGGGTTGAAGAAATTCCCGCTGCGGCCGAACGCCCCCGGTTGGCAGCAGGCGTAGCCAGGGACAGGGTGCCATGATGGCGCGCAGATAGCCGGGGCCCCCCAGGTGTTCCGCCGGGAACAATTTTACGATATCGGCACCAAGGTCATGAGCCTGTACGATCTCATTAAGCGTCGCCGCTCCCGGGCACCAGAAAAGATCCCGGGCCGTACAAAAAGCGCCGACAGCCTTGTCGGTTACCGGCTGCACGATAAAATCCGCCCCCTCCCCGGCAAATGCCTTCGCCTGTTCCAGGTTCATGACGGTACCCGCTCCCAATACCAGGCCGGGCATATTGATCAATGACTCTTTCTTTAACACCCTGAATATTTCCAGGGCCCGGGCATGCCGGTTGGTAAATTCAACTACGTGTACACCTCCCTGGTAGAGTGCTTCCAGCACGTGGAGGGAAATTTTTTCCTCGGCATGGCTGAACATGGGCAGCATCCCTGCTTCATACAATTGACGGAGTATATAGACTCTGCGCGGTTCACTCATGGTTCAGCGTATGATCCGCCCCGTTGGGCCGTGTTGAAGATAATCGGTCACCTCCTCCTTTGAAAGGAGGGCAAAATCGCCCTGGATGCTGTGTTTCAGGATGCCGCAGGCCAGGGCAAAATCGATGATGGACTGCGGGTGATGTTCATGACAAAGCGCATAGATCAAACCGGCGGTGAATGCGTCGCCGCTGCCGATCCGATCGATGACGATTGGGAGGGTATGTGAAGTCGTGAAATAACACGCCTGTTTATAAAATAATGCCGCTTTGTAGGTAGGCTGTCCCGGTACCCCCGTTCCCCGGAAGCTCATGGCCAGTGTTTTCATGCCGGGCAATTTCTGCTGCATGGCTTCCACGCAGGTCCGGAAACGTTCTTCCTCGGGCAGCTCATGGTCGCTGTGTATGCCGAGATAGGTCCGTACGGCGTCCGGGTCGGCAACCAGTACATCACAATAAGACAATAATTCGGGCATCAGTTCCGAAGGATGACGTCCATATTTCCACAACGTACTGCGATGGTTAAAATCGGCTGAAACCGTAACTCCTTTCTCTTTTGCTGCGAGAAGAGCTTCCCAGCAAACGGCAGCTGCAGTTTGGGAGAGTGCAGGACTGATTCCCGACCAATGAAACCAGTCGACGCGCGCAAATATCTCGTTCCAGGGAATCATTCCGGGTGAAAGCGACGCAAACGCGGAGTGCTGCCGGTCGTAGATCACCTTGCCCGGTCTGAGCATATGCCCCTGCTCGGTAAAATACAATCCCATTTTATCTCCGCCATACATGACGGCAGAAGTGTCAACACCATTGCTCCGCAATTGGTCAATGGCCGCGCGCGCCATATCATTGTCCGGCAACCTTGTGATAAAACCAGCAGGCATCCCCAGGCGGGAAAGCAGTACGCATACGTTTGCTTCGGCACCGCCAAAGCTTAGCTCCAGCGAATCTGTTCTCAGCAATCGTTTGCCCGGGGGGCTGTTGAGCCGCATCAGCAATTCACCGAAGGCCGCCAGCCTTGGTTTATTTGCAACCGTCTGATGCATACAATAATTGTTTAGTAACTTGTCTACTTCAGTTCAAACAACACTTCTATCTCCACCGCAATATTGTTGGGCAAAGATCCCATACCCACTGCGCTTCTCACGCCTACGCCGTTTTCTTCGCCCCATATCTGTGCGAACAGTTCGCTGCAGCCGTTGATGACATAAGGATGTTTTTCAAATTCGGGAACGCTGTTCACCATCCCCAACACTTTGATGACCCTTTTGATATTGTCCAGACTGCCAAGCTTGGATTTTAGCGTAGACAGGATTGTCAGCCCAACCTGCCGGGCCGCCAGTTTACCCTGATCTTCATCCAGGTCCTTCCCTACGCGGCCCATGATCAGGCTCTTGTCTGGATTCACCGGGCCATGACCGGATACATATACATATTTTCCGTCCACCAGACAGGGTTTATAAACCCCGGCCGGCGCGGGTGCAGGCGGCAGCGTTAGTCCCATTTCTTTCAGACGTTCTTCTGCAGACATCATTCAGCGTTTTTATATAATAAGGTTGAGTAACAATACACCGATCAGACCGGTCAGCGACACGATGGTTTCCATCAGGGACCAGGACCTGATTGTTTCCTTCACGCTCAAATTAAAATATTCCTTGAACAACCAGAAACCGGCGTCATTTACGTGTGAAAACATCAAACTTCCGGCGCCGATGGCCAGCACCATCAGGTTGGGGTTGGCGGAAATATGGGCCATCATAGGCGCCACCATACCGGCTGCCGTCAAACCCGCAATGGTAGCGGACCCCAGGCAGACCCGGATCAGGCATGCAATCAGCCAGCCCAATACCAGCGGATGAATATTCCAGCCCTGTAGTATAAGCGCTATCTGGCCGCTGACGCCGCTGTCTGTCAGTACCTGTTTCAACGCACCCGATCCGGCAATGATCAGTAAAATCATGGCAATGTCCTTCACCGCCTCGCCAAAAATATTCATGATCTCACGGACTGTCCGGCCGCAGCGAATCCCGAGTGTAAAGGTAGCCACCAATAGTGCCAACAGCATCACCATGGACGGATCCGCAATAAATGCGAGTACCTGCTCCATCCGGGGCTGTTGTTTGACCAGCAATGAAAGCAGGCTGGTTGCGATGAGCAACACCACCGGTAAGAGGGCCGACAAAAAGCTGTTGGCCGCCCCTGGCATTTTATCAGCCGGAAGTTCCTTTCCCTGGAAGGTCTTCAATGGCATTACGGTAATATCCTTCAGCGTCCTTGAATACAACGGCCCCGCAATGATGATGGCGGGCACGGCGATCATTAGTCCATACAACAGCGTAACCCCCATGTTGGCGTGCAGTTGTGCAATGAGGGCCACTGGTGAGGGATGCGGGGGCAGGAACCCGTGAGTAACCGAAAGAGAGGCCAGCATGGGAAGGCCAATGTATACGGCTGGTAATTTGTACTGATACACTACGGAAAATATCAGCGGTATCATCAGCACAAAGCCTACGTTGTAAAAAAGCGGGATCCCTACTATAAAGCCTGTTACCATCAATCCCCAGCGAATGTATTTTTCGCCGAAGATGTTCATCATGACGGTGGATATTTTACGCGCCGCGCCACTTTCCGCCACCAGTTTGCCCAACATGGCCCCCAGCGCGATGACGATAACGAGTGAACCCAGCGTATCACCAATCCCTTTTTGCAAGGATGATGTGATGCCTTCCAGCGGAATGCCCAACAGTAAACCCGCCATGATGGATACCAGGAGCAGGGCCAGGAATGCGTTCAATTTTACCCATGTGATCAGCAATACCAGTACCAGGATGCAAAACAAAACGATGAGCATGGACATATGGGGCAAGAATAAATGGGCCACACAATTGAGTGACCGAATATAGACAATAAATTGAAGAAAGACCGGTTTCAACCGGGCACTGTAATATGTTACAACAATTGTTTTTGAAGCAGCGGCAATGCACCGATCAGTCCTTTGTAACGCAAGGAATCATCGGACATCGATGCTACCGCGGAGAGCAACGCCATTTTTTCCTCCTGTTGCAATGTCTCCACGGCGTAAAAATAGGTTCGGATAGTAAACAGGAATGCGTTGACATCCGGGAAACCGACCAGGTTTTGTCGTTCCACGCGCAAAAACAATGCGGCATGTTCCTGCTGAACACTTCTGCCTCTCCAGGCAATGGGATCTTCACCTGCAGGTGGATCGGGATGGTGATTCAACCTTGTATCGGTGGATATTCCCCAGGCAAATCTTGTGTAGGGTCCCTTCTGCACAACGCTGTTTAGCATCTTGAAATAATGCGGCATTGTTTTCTCCATGCCCGGTACCGGCGCATGTACTTTATCGAAAGGCTTTCCTGTTTTTTCGGCGGCAGCCCAATGATTGGGAGCACAGAGATGGATGGCGGCCATCCAGTCGCGCTCCTCTTCGAGTTGACAAACAGCCATGTCCTCCTGAAGTTGTGAGCAGAGGGCGTCGAAAAGTGACAGGTAGTGATTCCCGGAAACAGTTGTCCAACTTTTGTCCCAGCGCAGCTGCTCTCCCGTAATATGATTGCTGAGTTTGTAATTGCCCGCCTGCTCTTCCAGCGAAAAATGTTTGGGATGTTCCCTCACCATCTGGTGCGCGATGTAATGATTAATATACACGGTGGTTACCGGGAGAAATTTTTCTTCACAAAAATATTTCCGCATGTCCTCGCCCCGGCATCGCGTTTTGTTCTGAAAGTATTCAGGATATAATTCATCTACCTGGAAAACCAGTTTCTCTTGTGAGGTGTCCGCTTTCTGCATCGGTACCAGTCCGGGGGCCACCGAATATTTTCCATCCAGGAAGGGCAGGTACTTCATCACCTGTTGTTTTCCACAAAATAATACTTACGGATTAAAACCGTGCAACCCTTAACAGAATAGAACGCAGGCTGGTCGCGGGTTTCGTATTACAAAAAAATCACAGATAACTGAGCCATCGCGAGGAGGAATGGCTCCTCTTGTACTGGTCGAAACGTTTGCAGAGCGGGTAGAGTATCGCGAGGACCAATACCACCACGATATATACAATGATGATGTCAAATCCATATCCCTTTAGCTGAGGTACAAACAGCACCCAGTTATCCAATACCATATCTGACCACTTATACCCGGTTGCCACTGCGGCAACCATTGCCAGCAAATGTATCAGGTAGATGTGCATGAAATAGAAAAAAAAGGGCACGCGTCCAAAGACGGAAATTACTCTTTCCAGGGCGTTCATGGGTCTTTCCATGTAAGCCAGGAAGAGCAGGGCCGGTCCCAATGTCACCAGGATATAGAGCAGCGAGGGTGGGTATTTGCTGACATTGATAAAAGAAAGCAGCGTGAAAACAGCGTTTTTTTGTATGGACCAATGTACAGGATCCCCATACAGGTTGGTCAGGCGGATCAATACAAAAAGCGCGATGGCTCCCCATCCCATCCGGATGAGCATTTTTTTTCTTTTAACCGCCTCGTAGCCGGGAGCATATAGGGTACCGAGACAATATCCCAGCGCCATAACGGCTGTCCAGGGCAACACCGGGTATGCCACTGCAATTACCCTGCTTCCCATCGGCACCAGGTTTTGATAATGCAGCAGGGACCAGACGGTGTTCCATACACCCGGTTGTCGGACCACAACAGCGTCGAGCAGGTTGTGCAGGGCAACAATGACAATACCAAAATAGAAAATGATTTTTACCGGCAGGTATACCAACAGGGACAGTACGATCATACTAACGCTGATTGCCCAGATCACCTGTAAAATGATCATGTGATAAAATGGATTAAAGGTCCACCCAAACGTAATAAAAACAACTTCCATCAACAGGAACCAAAGCCCCCTGGTAAAGAGGAAACGCGACAATTGTTTCCTGCTTTTTTTCAACCCGTACAAATAGGCGGAGGTGCCGGCCAGGAAAATAAATACCGGCGCGCAAAAGTGTGTGATCCATCGCGTCAGGAAGAGTGGCGGATTGGTTTGGGTGAGATCCGTGGGATTGTATAAGAAAGCGGTACTGTGGAAATAATCCCGTACATGGTCCAAAACCATCAGGATCATAACAATTCCCCTTAACAGATCGATCGAATCGATCCGCTTGACGGTAATGGCGTTGGCCGATTTTGCCATGGCAGTTCCGTTCATAAGCCAGCAATGGTTTAAGGCGACGGGGGACATGATCCCCAGTCAGAGGTTTAGGTATTCAAAGTTAATACAATCCTGAAATGCCAAAAAGCAGTTGTTGCCTGATGTACAGGTGACTCAGAAGCGGGGCTTTTCGAACACTTTGGTGGTTCCATCCATATAGGCAATCACCAGTTTTTTGGCCAGGTTGATGAAAAGGCCATTCTCCATAACCCCCACGATCCGGTTGATCTGTTCATGTAGTTCCGGCGGGTTTGAAATTTCGTTAAAAGCGCAGTCGATGATATAATTGCCGTTGTCGGTCAAGTAAGGCTGTTGTTTGTCCATCCTCAAATGAGGGGTGCATCCCAGGGCCTTCAGTTTTTTGAATGTTTTCTCCCACCCGAACAGCGCTATTTCCACGGGCAGCGGGAATTTTCCGAGATGTTTTACCAGTTTGGTTTCATCCGCAATAACGATGAGTTGTTTGCTGTTGGATGCCACGATCTTTTCGCGTAGCAACGCGCCGCCACCACCCTTGATCAGGTTGAAAGCCGCATCGGATTCATCGGCCCCGTCGATGGTGATGTCTATTTCATCAATGTCGGCAAAAGAATAGATGGGGATGTTGAGGCTTCGCGCCTGCTCTTCGGAACGTTTTGAGGTGGCGATGGCTTTGATCTGCAATCCTTCCTGGCGCATGCGCTCTCCGATTTTTTCAATGGCCCAGTAAGCGGTGCTGCCCGTACCCAGGCCGACAATCATGCCGGAGGAAACAAAATTTACGGCAGCATCGGCGGCATTCTTTTTTGCGTTCATGCTGCAAATATCCATGATAGCGGTATATCCGCCCCTGTTAGATCAGAATTATTTTTTAGGCCCATCCGTCCCTGAAAAATTGGA
>DATJYH010000067.1:0-3260 GCA_035499675.1 Puia sp. | reverse complement strand
CTATGTGCGTTGCTTATTTACCTGGGCATTGAAAAGCCACTGAATATACTGATCAACCGGAAATTTGTAAAACCGGTCGACCCTAACGTGTATAACACCCCAGAGCAGATTTTATAGCGACAACCTTTTTATAAACAAGCGAACCATCTCGATATCCGCCGGGCGGACAAACAAGGCCGCTTTGATGGGAAAGGGTTGGATGTCGTGGAAAACGACCACGTCATATCCCAACGAGAGCAGACTGGCCACGCTAAACCCACAGGCAGCGCCCGTCAGTACCCCCATCGGAACAAATAAAAAATAGAAAAATAGTCCGGCAGCCAGCAGGATGAAAGCACTGATGAAATTGTTCCGCAGCCTGCCCCTGCCAAAAAAATAAGCGGTAAAAAACGAGGAGGCACAGGACGCAAACAACCCGGGCGTGAGCATAACAAAGATCTTGTACATATAGCCAAACGAAGGGCCGAACACGAGCGGAAATAAAAACCAGCCAGTGCAAACAAGCACCACGCTGAGCACCAGCACGGCCGTATTGGAAAGTCGTACGAGTGTCAACACCATGACCCGGATCTTGTTGTCGTCCGATTGCCGGGTCACAATGGACATCAGGGGATAATATAAAAAAGAAGCGAAGACGGTAATGTATTCCACTAATTTGAAGGCCTGTATGTAGTTGCCGAGGTCGGCAGCAGACAGATGGCCAGGCAGGAGGTACACAGTCACCCGTCCGCCTGCAAAAAAAATAAAATTGACCGCGAAAGCGGCCAATGAGAACTTAAGTATATCCCCTAAACCGGCACCACCCTGTCCGGGCGTCCCCTCCCGCCCGTATAACAAGTAAGCATATCCGAAAATAAACAATCCCTGCAGAAAACTGCAGGAAAAATAAGCCAGGAACAACCGCCTGACCAGTTCTTCGCCCTGGTAGCTGCGTGCCCAGGCCAGGCCCAGCACCAACAAAAAAAAATTGAACAGTACTGCAATGAAGGTCGACAGATGGGTTTGACCGTGTGCATTGTACAGTGGTCCGGAGAAGATAGCCAGCAGGTTACCGGACACCTGCAACAGGGTAAATAGCAACACATGATGCAACCCCATGCCAGAAAATCCTACAAGGCGGTCATACCACAAAAAGGCCAGCAGCACGGTGACGAGTACCGCGAGTACAGATACCAGCAGGGCCATCCACAAAGCGTTTTTGGAAGATAGCTTTTTTGCAGCAAGAAAATAGTTTAACCCGATATCCAGTCCGAATGTAAAAAAGCTGGTCGCCAGGGACAACAGGTATAACAGGGAATAAAATTCGGCCGACAGGGACGACTGGAATAGCCTTACATAAAGCAGGTTAACCGCAAAAGAGACAAAAAACTGAAGAATCTTCCAATAAAAGCTTTTGTATAAAATCTTTGCGGTTGCCATGATTGCTGCAAGACGTTATGCGGTATGATGAATGCGGTTGCTGCACATCAATCCATAAGCATCTATACAATGGGTGCATTGTTCCGGGAGTTTTTCGCCCATCCGGTGCGCCTGCCGGAATGCTTTAAAATCCTGGCGTCGGTAAATTTCCAGCGGATCCTGCTTCAGGATGTTTCCAAAAATCTGCGGGGGGTGTTGAGCTGTTTCACCAAACAGGGTAAAAGGGGTTGACACGGCCAGGAAGTCGCAGGGAGCTACGTTTCCGGAAATATCCACGAAAAAGGTCTCCACGGCCTGGCAACCCAGTTGCTCAGGTTTGAGCCGGGGCATGCTGATGGACTGACGATTTTTTTTAGCCCGTTTCACTGCTTCATCGAACAACCGTTGTGCATGGGCGTTACCCCCCGGGGTATACAACGCCAGCGGCTCCAGGTCCTTCGTGAAGCTGAGCAGATTGCTTACGTAGATCTGCCTGATACCGAATTGATGTACAAAATCGACGTAGTCCGGAAGTTCATGGATATTGTGTTGATGCGCCACAAAAGTGACGGCGAGTTTGTCCTTCAACCGGCTGGTTCCCAGTAAACGAATGGATTGAATGATCTTGTCGAACACGGCTTCGGTTTTGAAGTCCTCCACGGTTTTCCGCGTATATCCATCCAGTGAAATGTTTATTTCGGATACAGGATATTTTTCCAGCTGGGCAATTTTATCGGCACTCAGTTCCATGGCATTGGACAGAAAAGGAAATTGTATGGAAGGGTTGATGTCCAGCACCAGGTCCATCATCTGGAACAAATGTTTGTTCAGGATGGCCTCGAAAGTGGAGAAGGTTAAAAAAGAAGCATGCCGGATCATGGGTCGCATCCTTTCGGCAAATAGCCTGAACTCCTCCAGTTTCATAATCCTGATCACACCGTCGTGGATGGTAGTATGGTAGTCGTTAATAAAACAATGCTTGCATTTCAAATTACAGGCACTGACCGTTTGTATGCTGATGTAGTAAGGGTAATTGGTCAGATATTTCCTGATGCTGAGTTTCAGCCTCTCTGGTAGCCTGGAACGTGGTATCCTGCCCATTTTACGGGCTGCCATTTTTATGGTTTTCAGCATAGAACAAAGATAGTCAGAATCCCTACTTCAGGGAACCAATGATTTTTATAAAGTCTGCCTTTACCAGCGACGCGCCACCCACTAACCCTCCATCCACATCCGGGCAGGCAAAGAGTTCTTCCGCATTTCCTGCTTTAACGCTTCCTCCATACAAAATGGAAATGGAATCTGCGATAGCCTTCCCATACTGATGCGCAAGCACGGAGCGAAGATGTGCATGCATCTCCTGGGCCTGACCCGTACTGGCTGTCTTGCCCGTACCAATCGCCCATATCGGTTCATAGGCGATAATGATCATATTCAATTGTTCTGCCGACAGATGAAAAAGCGATTCCTTCAACTGCTGCTCCACAAAACTGTTTTGTGTTCCGGCTTCCCGGATCTGTAATGGCTCCCCGCAACAAAATACCGGATGAATATCATGCTGCAGGCAGATATTTATTTTTTCCGCCAGCAGCTGGTTACTCTCTGAAAAATACTCCCTTCTTTCACTATGACCCACTACACAATAACGCACACCTACCGATTGCAGCATTTCAGCAGACACCTCACCCGTATAGGCACCTGACTTTTTTTGATGACAGTTCTGAGCGGCCACTGCGTAATTTTTCAAGCCATCCACTTCACTGTGTGCCATGATCAGATAGGGAAAAGGCACCGCAAACAGTACGTGCTGATATTCTTTTAATTCAATTTTTGCGTGTAGCACTTCATCCAGCAGTTGTTCT
>DATJYH010000066.1:0-2637 GCA_035499675.1 Puia sp. | reverse complement strand
ATCGACAAACACGCAGGCCTGTTGTCGATCCCCGACCGTGTGCAATCAGCCCCTTCGCTGAAAGACATCCTGCAGCAGAAATTTGGAAAGATATTCACCGTTCACCGGCTCGACCGCGATACCAGCGGGTTGATCGTTTTTGCCAAAAATGAAACGACGCACCAGTTCCTCTCCCAGGCATTTGAAGGCAGGACCGTAAAAAAAGTCTACCTGGGTATCGTCATGGGCAGCCTGATCCATTCAAAGGGAACCATCGAAGAACCCATAGCGGAACATCCGGCCAAAAATGGCACCATGACCATCCATAAAAAAGGAAAGCCGGCTGTTACGGATTTCGAGGTGGAGGAAGATTTTGGCCTGTATTCACTGGTCAGGTTCCGGATACATACCGGACGCACACACCAGATACGTGTGCATATGAAACACGCCGGCCACCCGATCGCCTGTGATGAATTGTACGGGAATGGACGGCCCGTTTTTGTTTCTTCCTTCAAAAGAAATTTTAAATTATCCAAATCGGAAGAAGAGGAACGCCCCATCCTTCACCGCCTGGGACTACATTCCTGGCAACTCGAGTTCCGCGACCAGGATGGAATCGAACAGCACTTTGAAGCACCCTTGCCCAAAGACATGAAGGCGCTGTTGCAGCAGTTGAGGAAGTGGAAAAAGAGTTGACAGGGCACAGATGACAGTTGACAGAACCGAATGTCATATTTTCATTGTTGATCGCGATATGTTGTATTTCCATCCGGCGAAAAATATCATTACCAACCAGTCAGTATAATTGGTCGTTGTTGATCTAAAAACGCTCGATGTATTTCCATGATGATTGTTTTTCTCCTGTCCACTGTCATCATTTACCGATCATCCCTTATAAACCACTCCATCCTTCATCACCATCTTCACCCTTCCCATCGATTGAATGTCTTTTTGAGGATCGCCGTCAACAGCAATGATATCTGCCAGTTTACCTTTTTCAATACTGCCTGTTTTGTCGCTGATCCCGATCAGTTCCGCCCCGTTCATGGTGGCCGCCCGAATGGCCTCCAGGGCCGGCATGCCTGCTTCCGTCATGTACACAAACTCCAGCCAGTTCTTTCCGTGCGCATATACGCCGGCGTCAGTTCCGAAAGCTATCTTTACCCCGGCCTTATATGCCTTCGCAAAAGTATTTTGGATAAGGGGACCTACCGCTGCTGCCTTCCCGGCAATCACTTCGGGGAAGTAACCAGGCTTTTTGGCAGAATCTGCCACGGATTTTCCCGCAATAATGGTGGGCACGTACCAGGTCCCATATTTTTTGAACAGCTCAATGGCCTCGTCATCCATATAGGTCCCGTGTTCAACGGATGTAACCCCTGCCCGGATCGCGCGTTTGATCCCTTCCGCACCATGCGCATGGGCCGCTACACGCAGGCCATAGTCCCTGGCGGTTTCCACGATCGCTTTTAATTCCTCTTCCGTGAACTGGGCACCAGCACCGTCTTTCTCCAGGCTCAACACCCCGCCCGTTGCCAGCACCTTGATCAGGTCACAGCCTTCTTTGTAGCGCATTCTTACCGCCTTCCTGCATTCGTCCGGACCATTGACCACCCCGTCTTTGGGACCCGGGTCGCCCATCAGGTCTTCGCGCAAACCATTGGTAGGATCGCCATGCCCGCCCGTACTGGTGAGCGGCCTCCCGGAGGTAAAGATCCTGGGACCTCTTATAATTCCTTTATTGATGGCGTTGCGCAAAGAAATATCGACGCCACTGCCACCCACATCCCGAACCGTGGTAAAGCCGGCCATCAATGTTTTTTCAGCATATCCCACGGACAAAAAAGCATAGTCGGCCGGGTTTCGCCTGAACTCATTTTCAAATGCATGGGGAGAGGTTTCAGATTCCATGTGTACATGACAATCGATCAGCCCGGGCATCACGGTCTTGTCCTTGCAGTCGATCAGTTTGTCTGTGGCAGCAACAGCTACATATCCCTTTTGCACATCGGCGATCTTTGTCCCTTCCACCACGATCGACATTTCGGTCAGCACCTGCAACGACTTTACATCGACGAGCTTCCCGCAATAAATAATGGTCCGCTGTCCAAATCCGAACTGGGCACAAATAACAAAGAGAATGAGGAATAACTTTCTCATGTTGGCATGTTTTGGTTGTTGCCTGAAGCTAAGAAAAAACGGCTGAAATCGGATAAGGGAGCAGGTTTATTTCAAACCTCGGCGCAGACCGGCGCAAAAAAACCTCCCGTGTAAGCGGGAGGTATAAAACACATTCATTTGAAACTGACTATTTATTCGGCTGGGGGGTATAGCGCAGATAAGGTTTGACCACCTTGACACCTTTCGGGAATTTTTTAACGGCATCATCGGTGGAAACAGCCGGCACCACAATCACATCTTCCCCTTCTTTCCAGTCGGCCGGGGTAGCCACGCTGTAATTCGCGGTCAGTTGCAGCGAATCTATTACACGCAGTACTTCCACAAAATTTCTGCCGGTAGAGGCAGGATAAGTGATGGTCAGTTTCACTTTTTTATCGGGCCCGATCACAAACAGGGAACGCACGGTAAAAGTTTCTGAAGCATTCGGGTGGATCATGCCATACAGGTTGGCCACCTTGCGTTCATCATCCGCAATGA
>DATJYH010000065.1:0-3852 GCA_035499675.1 Puia sp. | reverse complement strand
GCCCCTGAAAAAAACCAGTTCACTGGCCGCAAGCACTGAACAGCTGCTGACGCTGCCCATCGGCGCTACATAACCGGTAGTTGTAATTCCATTTGACCCGGAAAGCGCGCCATTCGAGGAACCAATGCAGGCCGGTACCAGGTCGGTTGTGGTGATCACGCCGTTACTGCCTCCTGTCACCGATGCAATAATGGCTCCGGGAAAGGGTGCCAGGCTGGTCCATATAACACCCGCTCCTCCTCCTCCCCCTGGTCCCGTACAATCGCTGGCAAAATTGCCGGCATTGGACCCGTTACCCCCATTTGATTTTGCTACGATGGTTCCGCTGACTGTGCTTGCATTGATGATGATGGTACCACCTGCACCACCCCCTCCGCCGCCATCACTGTCAGCCTCCGTGGAGTCGGGAGTCTTGGCCGAATTGACCGGCGCCAGCCCGTTGGCGAGGATCACTCCCCCGGTTCCGGTAACCGTATTGGCGGTCAGGATGACTATACCGCCGCCATTTCCGCCAGGCATACCCGCCGCATTGTTTTCGTGTCCGCTGCCTCCGCCACCCCCAAAAAATATCCTGTTTTGTGCCACACTATATCCGTACCCTGATAAACTCAATCCGCCGATACCGGGATACTGGCCGTGACACTTAAACGCAGTTTCATTTGTCTTTTTTCCACCGGCACCGCCCGCTCCATAATTCCCTCCACCGGCACCACCGGTATTGGTATTATTTCCACCCCCTCCGCCACTTACCTGTTTGCCCATGCCATATTCTTCGCCTACAACATAGTTGCTGATGCTTTCCCCCTTTTTGCCACCTGTTTGATGCGACTCACTGGGCGGATTTGATAAATAATAGGCATTCACGGTTACGAACCAATCGCAGGTGTAAGGAGGCGTGGCCCAGTTCACCAGCGCCCCTCCCTGGAAGCCCTGTCCGCTTACATCCACTGTGTCATTCAGGAAGATGCTGTTGCTTGCTTCAATAGCTACAATCCCGCCTGTACCCGCTATGGGGTCCCAGGGACTGGCGGTGAGTTTACCGGAAATGGTTACCGATGTGTATACAGGGACCGATACCAGCTGCACCTGTTGTGTGGCATCGTATGTTTTGATCAACTGATATTCCAGGCCAACATCGTTGCCATTAATACTGCATATATAATTGAATTCATAATTTCCCGCATCGTTGATGGCGGTAATGTTTCCGAATGTAGCTGAATTGGTCGCGTCCATGCCTGCACCTTTCATTTGCATGATGAGGACCTTGGTACCCACACTAAGACCGCTGGTAGTATTTAAGGTGGCCGTATTGGAAACTGTATTTATGGCCGTGACCTTGTAATAGGAATTGACAATCCCGGAGATGGATTGTGCCATAGCCGTGCCCGCATGTAAAAAGGCAAGGGGTAAAAGCAGCCTTATGGCCTTAATGGCTTTCATAAAAAGGATAGTGGACAAATCTGTAATGCCCGAGGCACGACCCTTAAATATACAAAAAGATACAGGGGGATGCAAGTCCCTGGGCATTACATATTGATTTATAAGCATTAACGTCATATATTCACCTTTATTTCCAAACCCATTTGTTTTTTAAATACAAACTATGCCAACGGCCGGAGAGATTTTCGGGGAAAATGTCAGGAACTACAGCGCTGGTGTTGAGGCTGTCAGGCGAAAGATCGGCCTGGTGGCCTGGCTGCGCCTTCTCACTTTTTCACTGTTGGCCTTCTTTGTTTATCGCTGTTTTACAGGGCTTAGTCAGGTCTGGCTGCTGGGCGGCCTCCTATCGTTGGTCATATTCCTGGTCCTGGTCAGGATCAGCCTTTATTTGAAAGACAAGCGGCTGCTTTTGGAGAAACTTCTCTATATCAACAGAAATGAGCTGCAATTGCTGCAACATGAAGCTAACTCGTTTTCGGATGGGAAGATATTTCAGTCTTCAGGTTCCCTTCCGGATGACCTGGATATTTTTGGAACCGGCTCATTGTTCCAACTGCTGAACCGGACCACTACCTGTCATGGTGAGGAAAAACTTGCCGGCATGCTGAGGGACCCGTTTTTTAAAAAAGCAGAGATTGTCGATACCCAGGAAGCCATCAAGGTTTTGTCGGAGCAGGTTATGAAACGGCAGCTGATTACAGCCAGCGGGCTGTTGTACGACGAGAAGCCAGCAGGACCCGGGGAACTTTCAGCATGGACGCAGGCAGAAGGACTGCTCTTCCGTAAATCCTGGTTACGCATTGCAAAATGGCTACTGCCGGCTTTTGCCCTGGCAGGGGCCTATTACTACCTGGCCACGGACAGTCTTTCCCTCCTCGTGCCGGGCGTTCTTCTGAACTGGTCGCTGACTGGTTTTTTTCTCCCGTATATCAACCGGCAACATTCGTTGTTGGGCCGAAAACAATCGTTGTTGGACCAGTATACCGGTGTGTTAAAAGCATTTGGCGAAATAAATGCCGACTCCAGTTCGCTGTTGCGGCGTTTACAGGAGCAGGCTTCGCAGGCGCATCGTTCCATACAACAGCTATCCAAACTTACCCAGGCATTCGATCAACGCCTGAATATGCTGGTCAGCCTCCTGCTCAATAGTTTTTTACTCTATGATGTCCATTGTTGCATACGCCTGGAAACCTGGAAGGAAAAGAACCGTGCGCTGCTGCCTGCCTGGATTGCCTGCCTTGCGAACATAGAATACCTGAATTCGCTGGCAGCCTGGGCGTTTCAAAATCCCGGTTATACCTACCCGGTAGTAGACGAAACAATATTCCGGATCGAGGCCCGGGGCATCGCGCACCCGCTGATCCCTGCCGGGGAGCGGGTTGCCAATGATTTTGTATTGGGAGACGATGAGCGTCTGCAGGTGATCACGGGTTCCAACATGTCGGGTAAAACAACCTTTCTGCGCACGGTAGGTGTCAACCTGCTGCTCGCGCGCTGTGGCGCACCTGTCTGTGCATCTTTCTTTACCTGCCCGCCGCTGCAACTACTGTCATGTGTCCGTGTCAGCGATTCGTTGCAGGAGCATACTTCCTACTTCATGGCCGAGTTGAAGCGGCTGCAGGAAATGATCCATCGCCTCGAAACAGGCCCGGCTGCCCTGGTGCTGATTGATGAGATACTGCGGGGCACCAATTCTGAAGACAAAACCCATGGCTCGGAGCAATTCATCCGTAAATTGCTGCAATATCCCTGTCTGGCGCTTTTTGCCACACACGACCTGAACCTGGGTGGGTTGGAAACGGCTTTGCCTGATCTTGTCCACAACTTTTGTTTTGAAAGTGAAATCCGGGACGGACAACTTTATTTCGACTACACCCTGCGGCGGGGGATCGCCAAAAACAGGAATGCCTCCTTCCTGATGGAGAAAATGGGGATCATATAAAAAGAAAAACACGGGTCGCCCCGTGTTCATCTGTTCTGTTCTTCACAATGATTGCTTACAATAGGTCCTAATCAAAAAGATTATCGTATTCTCAGGTATTCACCTGTGTATTTTCTTTTTTTCTGAATCTGCCACATATCGACGACGCCAAATTGCCGTTTGCCGGTCCTGGGCATCACGAAACCCTTTGCGACAGTTTCTTTTACTTCTGCAACCAATTTGTTGAACAATTCCCGTTCCATCTGCACAGCAGATGGCATGACTTGATTCTTCATACTATTTCGTATTTGTTTTTTGTTAAAAATCTGTTGAGCAACCGCGGAGAAAAATCACCAAGAACCGTTAGAAAAGAAAGTAGTTTTTCAGACTTGTTTTGCAGTACTGTATATTGCTCAAATCGGGTGCAAATGTACAGCTTTTTTTGATACCTGCAAAGTTTGGCAGCTAATGAAATGTTAAGACGCTGTCTA
>DATJYH010000064.1:0-6373 GCA_035499675.1 Puia sp. | reverse complement strand
GAACCGGCTTCGAGGGCATTCGGAACACGCTTTCACATGCACAGGATTTTGGCGGCTGGCATGTAAAAGACCAGTTAAGTCTCACGAACGACAACAGCACCACGAGCAAGGGCTATTTTTTCCGGCCAAATATCGATGTCTCGAAAACCCTGAAGGCATTGGGCAATTATCTCGTAGGTACCAGCTATGCTATTGAACACAATGAAATCAGGGATAAAGCAACGGATACGGTAACCAACCTGAGTTATGCATTCTCTACCCTGCAGGCCTACCTGAAATCGCCCGTCAAAAACCCCAACGGCTGGGGTGTTGTTTATACATCCCGGGAGAATGCCTATCCCCACGGTCCGGAACTGGCGATCGGCGACCGGAGCCAGAACATTAATGTGTTCGCCGAACTGGCAAAAAACAAACATCACCAGTTCCGCATCAACGCAACCTATCGCAACTTCTATATTGTCAACAGCCAGGTGACCAGCCAACAGCCCGATAAAACCCTGCTCGGTCGGGCCGAATACGTCGCCAATGAATGGAGGGGTTTATTTACCGGGAACATGCTGTATGAAGTGGGCTCAGGACAGGAACAAAAAAGATCATTTACCTATCTGCAGGTACCCGCAGGGACCGGGCAATACACGTGGATCGATCTGAACCACGACGGCATTCAGCAGTTGAATGAGTTTGTATTGGCCCAGTTTCAGGACCAGGCCGATTTTATCCGCGTATATACACCGACGAATGACTACATCAAGGCCAACTACAACACTTTTAACTACAGTTTCCGCATCAGCCCCCGGGCGATGATAGATCCAAAGGCAAAAGGATTCAGGAACTTTTTATCCCGGATCATACTGCAATCCTCCCTGCAGTTGAATCAAAAACAGGAGGCTTCGGGCTTTGTACAATTCAACCCCGTAAAAAGACCGCTGACTGATTCTTCGCTGATCAGCCGTACCGCTATCTTCACCAACACCCTTTCGTTCAACAAAAGCAGCGCCCGTTGGGGCTTTGACCTGTCCAACACCAATAACAGCAGCAAAACCCTGCTCACCTATGGGTACTCAAGCCAGCTTTTGAATGAATGGAATTTTCGCGGTCGCTTAAGCCTGTCGAAGTCTTTGTTGTTCAATGCAACGCTGAAAAAGGGGGTCAACGAATTGCTGAACAGCAGTTCTAATTTCGACAGCAGCAATTACAGCCTGAACCAGTATTCCGTTGAGCCTGATTTAAGTTATACCCATGGATCCAATCTTCGCGTAACCATGGGCTATTTATACAGCAATAAGATCAATGCTGCACTCTACGGCGGGGAGCAATACGCTTCCAGTGCGCTCAACAGTGATGTCAAATACACGATTCTTCAAAGTACGTCTGTCCAGGCCAAATTTACGTATAGCAGTATCCGGTACACTGGCAGTACCACCTCCACCGTCAGCTATGTAATTTTGAATGGATTGTTACCCGGGAACAACTATCTGTGGAGCATTGACTTCACAAAGAAACTGGGCTCCAACCTTGAAATGAGTCTTCAATACGAGGGTAGAAAGCCAGGGGAGGGGGCCATCATTCATACAGGACGCGCTTCGCTGCGGGCGGTGTTGTAGCAAAAAAAAACCGGGAACTTTCGTTCCCGGTCGGTTTTATTCGCTGGTTTTTTCAAGGCTTAATAGATTATCCAAAGATTCCACCTTTCTTGAGTTCCCTGGTGCCTTCCCCAATCTTGAATCCGTTGTGATAGATTTCAATCTTGTAGTTACCCTTTTGGAAGGCAGTGTTTTGTTTCCAGGCAAACTGTACAGATTTGGTCTTGCCGGCTTCAATTTCTACAGGCACTTTGGCGGTGAATACCTTGTCACCCTCGTCGCGGGTAGTAAAGGAACCGGAGCCAAGAGCCGGAACTGAAATGGGCTTGCCATCGGGGCCGGTGATGCATACATATACATCGGTCTGGCCAGTCTGTGCAATACGATTGCTCACATCAAAGGAAATGATCAGTTTGTCTACTCTTTTGGCGGTTGTTGTCACCTTTTCCTGTCCGTTCTTTTTGTCTTTCACAGGAGTAATGGCGATATTGGATGCATTCAGGGTAGAAGCGATGTCAACTTTCTTTTCCAGGTCTTGTTTTGCAGTAGTAGTAGTCTGCAGGTCCTGCGTAAGTTTTTCCTTGTCCTGGGTCAGCTGAGTCTTATCCTGGCTCAACTGTTGATTTTCCTGGGTCAAACGAGCGTTTTCCTGTTCCAGGTTGCTGATCTTGTCATTGAGTTCTTTGATCAGGTCTTCAGCCTTCTTCTTTTCTTCTTCGCTCAGTTTTTCTTTCTTGAGGATACTGCGGATCTGGTTTTTCAATTTGCCGATCTCGGTCTGGCGCTCATTCAACTGGCTTTGCATTTTGCTGTTGGTGCCCGTCAGGGAATCCAGCCTTACCAATGCATCGTCAAAGTTTTTCTGCAACTGACCTTTTTCGTCGGTGATCTTGGCGATCTGGGTTTGCTGCGACTGTTGAACCTGTTCCTGCTTGTTGTTATTCCACAACAGGTAGCCCCAGGTTCCCAGGAAACCGGCAGCAAGAATACCGATCACCAGGTTTTTAAAGTCTTTCTTAGGAGGTTGATTTTGGGGAGTAGCTGATGGATAGTTGGTCGTACTCATGGCTTTTTTATTTTTTTCTGAAAATGTTGAAATGGATGATGGGTCCAGGAACCGGTTTTTTTGGATAGTTCCTTCATCCTGTTGACTAAAACCGTGCCAAAATTGATTCAAGCAGGGTAAAATGCATCTTTTCAATGGGTTATCAACAATTTAAGAGCGGACGCCGGATACCTCTTTTCTAGCTGATCTCTATCGAATTATACTATATTGCGGCAAAAAATAAAGACGTGTCAGTGGAAAAAATCATGCAGGAATGGAAGCGTGGGATGTATAAGCCCATCTATTGGCTGGAGGGTGAAGAGGAGTATTATATTAATAAACTGGTGGATTATGCCGAACACCATCTCCTTCCTGAGTCCGAGAGGAGCTTTAACCTGACTGTTTTTTATGGCAGGGACGCAGACTGGACGGCCGTTATCAATGCCTGCCGCCGTTACCCCATGTTTGCCGAACGGCAGGTAGTACTTTTAAAAGAGGCCCAGCAAATGCGCGACATCGATAAGCTGGAACCCTATATTCAACAGCCCCTGCAGTCGACCGTGCTGGTAGTTTCCTATAAGGAGAAGAAGATCGATGGCCGGAGCAAACTCGCAAAACTGCTGAAGGAAAAAGCAGAAGTGCTGTCTACCAAAAAAATGTACGACAACCAGCTCCCTGAATGGACGCTTGATCTTGTGAGATCCAAGGGCTACACGATCACGCAAAAAGGTCTGCAGGTGTTGATCGACCATCTCGGGAATGATCTGAGCCGGATCGATAACGAGATCGAAAAAATACTGGTCAACCTGGGTGAAAGAAAAAATATCAATGAAGACGATATAGAAAAGTTTGTCGGCATCAGCAAGGAATACAATGTATTTGAATTGCAGGATGCATTGGCAAAAAAGGACCTGGGCAAGGCGTTGCGGATTGTGCAGTATTTTGAAAGCAACCCCAAGGCGGCGCCGATACAGTTGATCCTGCCCTCCCTGTATGGATTTTTCAGCAAGACCTATATGTTGTTCGGCCAGTCGGCCACCGACGAAAAAGCCATTGCCTCCAGCATCGGCGTCAATCCGTTTTTTGTAAAGGACTATATGGCTGCAGCCAGGAACTACAGTTATGCTGGCGTTGAGCGGGCGCTGTTGTTGCTCCATCAATATAACCTGAGAAGCCTGGGGGTCCATTCCGCACCTGCGGAAGATGCGTCCTTAATGAAGGAGCTGATCGTGAAAATGACGATGTAGTTTCTCATTCCTGCCGCAACCAACCGGTTTCCGGCAACGACCGGATTGCTTCTTCCCGATCCCTGGCCAGTTGTTGCTTTAGTGCATCGAGCCCGTTGAATTTTTGTTCCGGCCGGAGATGTTTTTTCACATGGACCCTGAGCGTTTCTCCATAAATATCCCTGTCGAAATCGAAGATGTTTACCTCTATCACCCGCAACTGCCCGCCTAAAGTAGGCCGTATCCCGATGTTCATCATCCCCCCCAACTGGGTTTTTTCCTCCCGGAGTTTTACCGTCACTGCATATACGCCGTTTCCGGGCACCAGTTTTTCTTTGTCTGCGATTTGCAGGTTTGCGGTGGGAAATCCAAGTGTCCTTCCCAGTTTGTTGCCTTCTATCACCGTTCCTTCAAAAAAGAAATCGTAACCCAACAGTTCGTTGGCGGCGGCGATGTCTGCATGACTGATTGCCTCGCGAATTCTGGTAGAGCTCACAGAAATCGCGTGCAATACATGTACAGGTATTTCGAGCAGGCTATAGCCAAACACCGGGCTGAAATCTTCCATCAGGTGAAAGTCGCCCTTGCGCTCCCTGCCAAAGCGATGGTCATAGCCGATGATGATGGTATGCGGATGAAATCGCTCTACCAGGAACTCCCGGATATATTCTTCCGCTGTTAGTTTGGAGAAGGACTCGGTAAAAGGGACCACCACCAGGTGGTCGATGCCTCGTTCACCCAGTAGTTCTATTTTTTCTTCCAGCGTGTTGATGAGTTTTATCTCGGAGGCGCTGTTGACGATCTTTCTCGGGTGCGGATGGAAGGTAATGATCACCGTTTCGCCGTCAATTCGTCGGGCTTCACTTTTCATTTGTTCGATGATCTGCTGGTGCCCGGTATGAACGCCATCAAAGGTTCCGATGGTAACGACTGCATGTTTGAAGGAGGGTAAATCCGCGAGATTTCTGTGTACCTGCATAGTTGAAAACTGTTGCGAAAATACAATAACACGATTGAATGGACGAAACGAAGGAGATTGTGCTCCGGGAGGGGTGAAACTACGCGAGGGTTTTCCCTGCGAATCAGTTAGCTTTGCATCCATTGTTGGCGGCATTATTTAAAAATTCTTATTGATTCATGTCTCTCTACACCCAACGCGGTGTTTCCGCGCAGAAAGAGGAGGTTCATAAGGCTACGGAAAAACTGGATAAGGGGTTGTTCCCCTTTGCGTTTTGTAAAGTTTATCGGGATACACTTGGCGGCGATGAAGCCATGGTAAACCTGATGCATGCCGACGGGGCCGGCACAAAAAGTATCCTGGCCTACCTGTATTGGAAAGAAACGGATGATATGTCGGTGTGGAAGGGCATTGCACAGGATGCGATTGCCATGAACCTGGATGATCTTCTCTGTGTGGGCATTTACGATAACATACTGTTTTCTTCCACCATCGATCGCAACAAGCGATTGATCCCGGGTGATGTGTTGGAAGCGATCATACAGGGCTCGCAGGATTTTTTCGATGAGTTAAAAACACGCGGCACTGGAATTCAGTTCCTGGGTGGGGAGACCGCCGATGTGGGAGATGTCGTCAGGACCATTGCGGTGAACGGCACCATGACAGCCCGCTGGGAAAAAAATCGGTTGATCACCAATGAAAAGATCCGTTCCGGTGATGTGATCGTAGGGTTGGCCAGTTTTGGCCAGGCCAGCTATGAAAATGTCTACAACAGCGGCATCGGCAGCAATGGATTGACCAGCGCCAGGCACGACGTATTGCATAAAACCTATGGGGCAAGGTATCATGAGTCCTACGATACATCGCTGGATGAACATGTGGTATATATCGGACCGCATATGATCACCGATGAGGTAGAAGTGGCGGGCAGGAATACAACGGTGGGGAAATTGTTGTTGAGCCCCACACGCACCTACGCACCTGTGATCAGGGAACTGCTTGAAAAACATTTTGACTCCGTGCACGGGTTGATACATTGCAGCGGGGGAGGCCAGACCAAATGCATGAAATACCTGCCCGGATCTTTCAGGGTTATTAAGGATAACCTATTTGAGCCGCCGCTTATTTTTCAGATGATACAGAAGGCATCCCATTCAACGGCCCGGGAAATGTACCAGGTATTTAACATGGGTCACCGGATGGAAATATTTGTTTCCGAAAAGACCGCGGCGGATATCATACAGCTCTCACTTACATTCGGGATTGATGCGCGTGTGGTGGGCAGGGTGGAGGCGTCAGAGAAAAAAGAATTAATTATTAAGACAGGCGGAGAAGAAATTGTTTATTGACGGGTGTGAATTGTTCCGGTCCGACCCCGGGAACAGGCAACGTCAAACCGGAACTATGCTGCTTCAGGCAGATAATTTGAAAACAATCGGTTGTTTCTTGACCATCCTGACGTTCTGGCCATCTTTGATGGCCGGAATCCATTTGCCACTTTGTTCAATGGCGCGTACAGACTCTTCTCGCAACATCGCCGGTCCGCTAACGGCCTTTACCT
>DATJYH010000063.1:0-13518 GCA_035499675.1 Puia sp. | reverse complement strand
TGGATGATCGGCGCACTCATCCATAATTACAATCTTCCTCCTGACCGGTTCCAGTTTGTCCTGGCACCCCTCTATGCTACAAACAGCAAACAGTTCAATGGCCTGGCAGACCTGAGTTATACCTGGCATACCGATGCCGGTCCGGAGGCCATCCGGATGGGGCTTGCCGGTTCACGGTTTTCCTCGCTGTCCGGCGTCGACAGCAACGGCAATAAAATTTTTGGCGGTTTTTATAAGATCACGCCCTCGCTCCGGGTGGACCTGGCAAAAAAATCCCCACGCAGCAGTCTTGAAAAATGGATTGGTTTCAAAACCTACCTCATCGGGGAAAAGGGATTCAGTTATTCCCTCCATAACAGCGATTCACTCTATTACCCCGCCCCCCAGTCGTACGGCTTTCGTTACCTGAACCAGCTCGATGTCAACTGGAGGGACGACCGGGTGCTCTATCCCTATTCCGCACAGGTGCAGCTGCAACAAGGCAGTGAATTTTACCGGCTGAACCTGACCGGGAATTATTTTTTTAATTACGGGGAGAAGGGGGGGCTCCAGGCAAGATTCTTTGCTGCCAAGTTCGGTTATATGGGACCGGTATCCAGCCAGAAGACTTTCGAAACCAGCATCTACCAGCCAAAATTGACGGCCGTACGGGGAGATGAAGACTACACGTACAGCAACTATTTTGCAGGCCGCAATGAATCCGAAGGGTTGGCCAGCCAGCAGATCATGATGCGCGATGGAGGATTAAAACTGCGTACCGACCTGTTCCAGGGACTCCAGGGGAGATCCGACAACTGGATTGCCTCCATGAATTTCAACAGCAGCCTTCCTCCCCAACTGATCCCGGCCATTATCCCGTTAAAAATATTCCTGGACGTAGGCACCTATGCCGAGGCCTGGGGCGACAACCCGCCTACCAGCCGGTTCCTTTATGTAGCCGGGCTGCAACTGTCCCTGGTCAAGGGGCTTATCAACATATACGCCCCGATCCTGTACAGCAGCGATTTCAGCGATAACCTGAAAACCGTTCCGGAAGAAAACAGTTTTTGGAAAAAGATATCTTTCAGCATCGATGTCCAAAACCTGGACTATAAAAAAATACGTCATAACATCCTGCATCTGCCGTGAACACGCCGTACCATATCCGCTATGTTAAAAGAGCCGACATCGACATCGCCCGATGGGATCAGTGCATTGAAGAATCGTATAACGGAGTTATATATGCGTATTCATTTTACCTGGATCATATGTCCAGGCACTGGGACGCGCTGCTGCTGAACGATTATGAGGCGGTGATGCCCATTACCTGGAACCGGAAATGGGGGATCTCTTATCTCTACCAGCCCGCCTTTACACAACGGCTGGGTATTTTCAGCAGGCAGGCGCCCGACGCCGGCCTGATAGAACTGTTCGCCCATGAAATAAAGAAACGTTTTTATTTCACCGAGATATTCCTCCACGAAGCCAGTCCCTTTCCGGGGAGTGAAAAGAGAGCCAATTATGTACTTTCCCTGCAGCCCGCATACCAAACCATCCGCGGAGAATATAAAGATCGAATGAACCGGGGCCTGAGGACAGCTGCCAAAAACGATATGCTGTGTCGGGACACCGTAGATTGTGGGGAAATCATTGCGGCTTTTCGATCACAATATGGAAGCAGGATCCCGCAGATTGGCAACCGGGATTACCAATCTTTCATGCAGTTATGCGAAACAGCAAAAAGCAAGGGAATGCTGATAGGCAAAAAAGTGTCCTCCGCCGACGGGAAGCCACTCGCATGGGGGGGGTTTTTAAAAGACAAAAAACGAATTTATAATATAATGCCAGTTACAACGGCCCTGGGGCGTACACGGGAGGCAGGGCGGTTTTTGATGGACCAGCTGATCAGGGAATTCGCCAACCATCCATTATTACTGGACTTTGAAGGATCCGATATCCCCGGGGTAGCAACTTTTTATCAGGAGTTCGGGGCGGTGAACCAACCCTATTTCTTTTTCCGCTATAATCAGCTTCCTTTCCCCATGCGCTTCCTGAAAAAAAAGTAAGGCGGTCAGGATGTCCTGTCCTCCAAAATTTTTTCTGCGAGGAGGAGGTCCAGGGGACGGGTAATCTTTATATTGGTCTCCTCCCCTTCCACCAGCTGTATCTTTACACCGGACCTTTCCACTACGGAAGCCTCGTCGGTAAAAAACTCCTCTGTCGCCTGGGCAAAGGCCTTTTGTAATACATCGCTGAGAAAGGTCTGTGGTGTTTGTACCAGTTTGACCCTGTCCCGGTCGATCGCTTCATTGCATCCTCCGTTCAGGATCCGGATGCTGTCGGTGGAGGTCATGACAGGTATCGCATTCCCTTCCCTTAGCGCAGCATCATAACAACGATGAATAAGCGCTGTCGTAACCAGGCACCGCACCCCATCATGTACAAATACAACCGAAGGTTCTTCGACAAGGGCCAGTCCGTTTTTCACGGATTGATACCGGGTGATGCCACCTTTCACGGTGCGTATGCGCCCGGGCGCCGGGCTCGCCTGAGCAATGGACCTGCCCTCTTCCATATAGGCGTCCGGCAGCACCAGTATGACTTCGAGATCATCAAAAGCCTGGAGGAACGGCCGGAGTGTGTGCCACAACAAAGGTTTTCCCTGTAAAAGAAGGAATTGTTTGGGCACAGAACCGCCCATTCGCAAACCCGCGCCGGCGGCAACAATGACGGCATATTTTTTCATGGAAATGCGAAGCTAGCAAAAAGCAGGGGATGATTTTTTAGATCAGGTTCAATTTTTTAGCAGTGTCTGGCACTCTGCCAGCAAACGATGCCTGTCGATGGCCACGGTGCCCACTTCTTCACAGACCAATCCACCGGCCACATTGGCAACCTCCGCCATCAGGGGAACGCTCCTGGTCGCTGCATATACGAGCGCAGCCACCGCAATCACCGTATCGCCCGCACCGGACACATCCGCAATATTGCGCAGGTGGGATGGGATCATACCCGAATTATGATCCGACTGATAAAATACGCCCTTTTCAGACAAGGTGATCAGCGAAATATGATGTTTGAGTTTTTCATGCAGCAGATCATGAATCTGTATCAATGATGACTCGTTGATCTGTTCCAGTAACAGGTTCAACCCCTCTTTCACTTCTTTCAGGTTGGGCTTGAAGATGTCTACGCCCACATAGGAAAAAAAATTCTTTCTTTTCGGATCCGCGGCGGTAACTACGTTTGCTTTCTGGCAAAGTGTTATCAATTCCCTGATCACCCGCTCTGTAAGCACACCCTTGTTATAGTCTTCAAAAATGAGAATGCCCGGTTTTTCCTGGTCAATATATTTTTTAACGGCGACAATGATCTTGTCCTCATCTTCGGCCGAAAGATCCTTTGTTGTTTCAGCATCCAGTCGCATCATTTGCTGGTTCCGGCTGATGATTCGTGCCTTGTTGGTAGTAATACGCTGATCGCTCTGCAGCAGGTAGCCGGTTTGAATCCTGTTTTTTTCCAACAGGTCTTTCAGCACGGCTCCGTCTTCATCCCGGCCGATCACAGAAAATGCGGTTACATCCGCCTGCAGGGATGCCAGGTTAAGGGCTACATTCCCGGCCCCGCCTATACGATATTCTCTTTTATCCAGGCTCACCACCGGCACGGGCGCCTCGGGTGATATCCTCTCTACATGTCCCCACCAATAGGTGTCGAGCATTACGTCGCCGATGACGCCCGCCTTCATGTTTTTAAAGCGCTCAAACAGTTGGTTAAAATCATTCATGTACTGAAGTAGATGACAATTTATTGATGACTGTTTACAAACCGGTCGTTTTAATCTGCAGGCACGGCTGGTTTCATCCTGGTCATCGCGATATAATACAAAGGTATGCCAGCCAGTACAATCTGGTATCCCCATCCGGCATAGGTGGGTTTCTGGATGATCAGGGCAATGCAAAAGGCAACCGCCAGGAGGATATAGATGACCGGGAGTATGGGGTAACCGAAGGCCCTGTAGGGTCTTTCGATATCCGGCCGTTTTTTTCGTAGTATGAAGATGCCGACGATGGTTAGGGCATAGAATAATACGGCCACCAGGGCCACCATGTCCAGCAGGTCTCCATATTTCCCGCTGATACAAAGGATGCTGGCCACCAGGCATTGCGCCCAGAGTGCTTTTTGTGGCACGGCAAAACGATTAAGTGTACCCGCATTTTTGAAGAACAGGCCATCCTTCGCCATGGTATAATATACCCTCGCTCCTGCCAGTATAAGCCCGTTGTTGCAACCAAAAGTGGAAATCATGATCATCACTGCAATGATATAGGTACCGATATTCCCGAATATCACATCAGCGGCAACCACGGCTACCCTGTCCTGCGGCGCAAAAGCGATATCGTGCATAGGCATTACGCTTGTGTACATCAGATTGGCAGAAACATAGATAACGGAAACGATCAGGGTCCCCAGGAAGAGGCTAAGACCGATGTTTCTTTTGGGATTTTTGATCTCTGCCGCAATAAAGGTCACATTGTTCCAGGCATCGCTGGAAAAAATGGAGCCCACCATGGACGCCGCCAGTGCACCCAACACGGCAATCCCCACCACGGACACGGGTTCAGCATCTTTGCTGATCTTTTGCATGGTCCACGCGTGATCCCAGTTCGCATGCCATATATTCGCCTTTGCCGCCAGGAAAAAACCAAAAAGAACCAGCCCGAAAAGCGATAATAATTTTGTGACCGTAAAAGTGGTCTGGATCAGTTTCCCACCCTTGATACCCCTGCTGTTGACATAAGTAAGAAAAATTATCAGTACAATGGATACCAACTGGGCAGGATACAGTTTAAATGCGCCAAGCTGCAGAAGTATATTTTCGTCCTTCAATTCAAGCCAGGGGAAAAAATATCCGGCAAATTTTGAAAATGCCACCCCCACCGCAGCAATCGTGCCCGTTTGAATCACCGCAAAAAAACTCCATCCATATAAAAAACCCAGCAGCGGGTTGTAAGCTTCCTTGAGATACACATATTGTCCGCCCGCCCTGGGGAACATGCCGCTCAGTTCGCCATAACTCACGGCCGCGGTCAGGGTCATGAACCCGGTGAGGACCCAGACAAAAATCAACCACCCTGCACTGCCGACATTGCGGCCGATATCTGCACTTACAATAAAAATACCGGAACCAATCATGGAACCTGCCACTACCATGGTCGCGTCGAGCAAACCCAGCGAAGGTTTGAAGGAAGCTGTTTGTTCTGTCATAAGGATGAAATAAAACGGAAGATAAGGAAATCAGTGAGAAAGAGACAAAAAAACAAAGGAGGATGATTTGAAATAAAATCGAAAAATATAGTTGCGATTGCCCGGTCACAGCAGGCTTCCGGCATCACAGGCTGTTTGTAAATTATCTTGACAAAAGCTGCCCGATTGCATAAATTAGCTGATCATACGTCAACCGTTGAAAACGTCAACGCATCCATTGCTCCATGCCAATAAAAATCCTGCTTACAAAACTTTGCTTGTTATTTGCTTTGTCCATGTGGGCTCAAACAGCCGCTTTGAAAACGGACATGCAAAAAATCATATCGGGAAAGAAGGCCGAGGTGGGCGTTGGCATAATTTCAATTGAACATCCTGATAGCCTTAGCATCAATGGGGATAAACATTTTCCCATGCAAAGCGTTTTCAAATTTCATATCGCCCTGGCGATCCTGAAGGAAGTAGACAACGGCAGGTTATCCCTCGACAAAGAAATCCTCATTACAAAAGAAGACCTGTTGCCCAATACCTGGAGCCCCATTCGTGAAAAATATCCAGGTGGCGGGATATATCTCAAGCTATCTGAAATATTACGATACACCGTTGCAGAAAGCGACAACAACGGATGCGATCTCTTATTGCGCCTGCTTGGGGGACCGTTAATAGTAAACGACTACCTGCATTCAATGGGAGCCAGGGATGTTTCCATCAGGGTAACGGAGGCGCAAATGCACAGCGACTGGGAGGCGCAGTTTAATAACTGGACAACACCTGTGGCAGCCTCGCAATTGCTGATTGATTTTTACAACGGTAAACTGCTCTCCAGGACAAACACCGCCTTTCTCTGGAAGATCATGTCTGAAACTTCCACCGGGAAGATGCGGATCAGGGGACAACTTCCCCCCGAAACCGCTGTGGCCCACAAAACGGGATCATCGGACACCAATAAGGACGGCATCACAGCTGCGATCAACGACATTGGAATCGTAACCCTGCCCGATGGAACACATTTTGCCATCAGTGTGTTTGTAACGGACAGCAGGGAAAATACGGAAGCGAACGAGAAAATCATAGCAGACCTTTCCAGGCTGGCCTGGAACTATTTCCGCAACCACTCAAAATGAGCCATCCCATCCGGGACAGCGCTGTGACAGGTTACAAGTCTATCATAAAAAAGAGAAAAAGAGGCAGCCACCCGGGTATTACAGGTCCTGATGTAGCAATGATGTAGTTTTTTTAGCCGGTTTCCGCAACACGGCAAACGATGAGATGTAGTTGAGTTGTAGCAATAAAATTCCCGGTTCTGACTTTGCCCGATAATTTTGCAGAAGGCAATAGCAGGCCATAGTCAATGATTAGCAAAAACACACAGGGCGACGTTGGTCGCCCTGTCTTTTTGAGTGGCCCGCTTGTCTGCATCCTGTAAACAGCCGGTTCTTACCGGAGGCTGGCCATATCAATTACAAACCGGTATTTCACGTCATTTTTTAACATCCGTTCATAAGCCTCATTGATGTAGTGCATGGGTATCACCTCCACATCCGATACAATATTTTTTTCTGCACAGAAGTCAAGCATCTCCTGTGTTTCCCGGGTGCCGCCGATCATGGAACCGGTAATACTACGCCGGTTCCTGATCAGTTCAAAGGGGTTCACCTGAGGATAATGGCTGGGGAGTCCAACCACCAGCATCCGGCCCTGCAATGTCAGCAGTTTTAAATAAGGCTCATAGTCGTGGTTGCCGCTAATGCAGTCTACGATCACATCAAAATGACTGTCCAGTGCCTTCATGGCACGCTCTTCGTTGCTCAGTACAAAATGATGTGCGCCCAGCTTAAGGGCGTCCGCTTCTTTCCTGGCAGAGGTGCTGAGCATGGTAACCTCGGCGCCCATGGCCACCGCAAACTTTACGGCCATATGCCCGAGTCCTCCAAGTCCTGCTACCGCTACCTTGCTGCCCGGTTGCAGATTCACATACTTTAACGGGGAGTAGGTGGTGATGCCGGCGCAGAGCAGTGGTGCCACCGCTTTCAGGTCGAGTTTGCCGGGTATATGATACACCCAACGTTCATCGCAAACAATCTTTGTGCTGTATCCTCCCTGTGCCACTGTCGTTCCATCCCGCTCGTAATTATTGTAGGTGCCCGTCATACCCTCCGCGCAGTATTGTTCCATAAAACGCTGGCAGGGATCACATACCCGGCAGCTGTCCACCATTACTCCCACCCCGGCCCTGTCGCCCGGTTTGAATTTTTTTACCTGGCTGCCCGTCTTCGCAACCTTACCCACAATTTCATGACCCGGCACCATCGGATACATGGACCCGCCCCATTCATTCCTGGCCTGGTGCAGGTCGGAATGACATACCCCCGAATATAAAATATCAACCAGCACATCATGCTCCCGGAGTTCCCTTCTTTCAAATTGAAAGGGCTCCAGGGCTGAGTTGGCTGACCTGGCCGCATAAGCTTTTACAGGTATCATGCCGGAATAGTTTTGCAGGTTTTATTTTTTCCCGGTAGCTGCCCAGAAAATTCCGCCATACAGCAAATTCATAAACGAAGCGTCGCTGAAAGTGGTGGGTAGATGTCCCAAAGCGGTATAAAAGGCGCGGCCTCCGTCGAAGGTATGGTACCAGGCCACGGGATGCAATTTACCCATACCAACTCCTTTTTTACTGCCCCAGTCGGCCCTGGGGTTATAGCTGTTTTCGTCAACAGCCATGATATAGTGCAGGTCGTGAACTTTTTCCGGTCCGAATTCATACCATTCGTCTGTCCAGAGTTTGTTGCCCGTGAAGCCCTGTATACCCGGGAATTCCGCATCCAGTACATTTAGTCTGGCGGTCTGCACGGCCGGATGAATGACAAACATCCTGCCCACCAGTTTCGTGTACCATTCCCAATCGTATTCTGTGTCAGACGCACTGTGGATACCCACATACCCCTTTCCCGATTGAATAAAACGTTCCATTACCTTTTGCTGGGCAGAATCAAAAATATCGCCGGTCGTGTTGAGGAATATGATTACCTGGAATTGTTTCACATAGTCATCCGTAAATCCTTTGGGGTCTTCATACAGAACAGCGTCAAAAAAATTTTTCTTCCCCAGTTCCTGCAGCGCCAGTACGCCGGCATGCAGTGACTCATGGTGCCAGCCGCGGGTAGTGGTTACGATCAACGCCCTGAATTGTTTTTGCTGGGCCTGTACCTGAAACAATAATAACATTTGGAAAATCAAAATCAGCTGGAGCGCCTTGGTTTTTGTCATGTTGCTTTTTTTAGTAATGAATGAATTGCCGGATAATTTTAAAAGACGGCTGTTATGCAGCCGATTGTTCGAACATGGGTCAATAATATCTTCCGATCAAATGATTGTCCACAATTTTTTTCTTCAACTCAAATGCATCGATCGGCCCTTCCTTCGCATATACAATCTTCCCGCCTGGTTCCACGAGCAGGGTATAAGGTAAGGCACCCTGCCATTTTGGGTCTATCGCCTCGATCAGTTTATACCTGTCGTCCACATTGAAAATATAATTTTTACCGGAAGCTTCCTGTTTTTTCAGGAACCCGAGCGCCTTGTTCTGTTTGGCAGGCTCATCCGCACTAATGCTGATGAATTCAAAATCCCGGCGACGGTACATACGGTTTATATCAACCAACTGGCCGAATTCCGTTACACAGGGACCGCACCAGGTAGCCCACACATTGATAAGCCGCAACTTGTCCGAATCATTGTTCAGGAGCGCATGTAAACCCGCCGTACCAATCGTATCCAATGTTACCGGCTCTGCGGCCCATTCCTGTTTTGCCTCGTTTATCCAGCTGCTCTTTTCCTCCCACTTGATGGAACATCCAAATACCTTGGTGGTTGACACAGGCACCTCCTTCCCGCTCAGCAGCGCATCCAGTGCGTTGCGTGCGTCGGATACATTCGGAGCCTTTGTGGGCTTTTCAACATCATCCACCCTGCCACTGTACCGGAGTTTACGGTTCCTGTCAAATATAAATACATGCGGCGTGGCCACCGGGCCATATTTCCGGGCGGTTTCCTGCTTGTCGCCATCGTAGAGATAGGGAAAATTGAAATGCTTTTCCTTTGCACGTATCTTCATCTCGGCATAACTGTCACTCATATCCGTATAACCAAGCTCATCCAGCCTGATCGAGCCGGGGTGGTTGGGCATAATGGCCACCACCGCCACGCCCTTCGGTTTGTAGTCAGCAGCAAGTTTGATGAGCCGGTCCTCATAAGCCTGTGCGGTGGGGCAATGATTACAGGTGAATACCACCACCAGTATGCGGGCAGCCTTGAAAGAAGCCAGGTTATACATTTTTAAATCCACTCCCGGCAAATAAAAATCCGGGGCTGAAGCCCCGATAGCAAGCGTGGGATGTGTGTCGTGCTGTGCGTTTGTTGCGACAGGCAGCAAGACTGCGCACAACAAACAGAGACAGCCGGTCAACGCAAGAATCCTGGATTTGATCATGATGGAAATATTTTACAAACAAAAATATTAAACCCGGTTTTGCAAAAAGGCCAGCCAGGGCGGGGATGTAATAAAGATGTATTCCCAAGCCCATTATCGCGGAGGTTGATGTGGCGAAGATGCGCGCCAGCCAACGCTCCGTTTTTCAAACAGGCCCTGGCGGGCAACCTCCTCCACCCCTTTCAGGGCACAGCTATTCCGTTATGCCGCCGGTTGGCCTTCCCGTTGGTATGCAGATCCACAAAAAATTCGTACAGGTTCATTTCGGTGGGTATCTGCAGTTTTTTTCGCAAACGATAGCGACTGATCTCTACACCCCGTACCGAAATATTTTCGAGTTGTGCAATTTCCTTGCTGGAAAGGTTCATACGCAGGTAAGCACTGAGCTTCAGTTCATGAGCACTGAGTTTGGGATAATATTGTTTCAGGATCTGGATAAAATCGCTGTGCACATTGTCAAAATGCGCGGCAAACTGTTCCCAGTCCTTATCCATTTTATTTTCCTCATTCAATATCTTCAGCATTTTTCTGAACTCTTCTGATGAGTCAGGGTTAGCGCCCTTCCTGAGCTTTTGCAGGTGTTCTTTTACATTCCCCAGCAATTCTCCCTTTTGAACCAGGTGCATCGCCGTGGAGGCCAGTTCCTTGTTTTTATGCCCGATCTCCGCTTCCAGCTTTTCATTCCGCAACTTGATGATTTCTTTGTCCGATTTCTCCAGTTCGAGTTGGTGGAGATATTGCAACCTGCGTTGCTCCTCCTCATGCTTTTGCTGTTGCCGGACAAAAAGTTTTCTGAGCCATTTAAAAAACAGGTAGTTGAAGGCCAGGAATGCAAAAATATAGACGGCAATGGCCCAGGAACTGAGGTACCAGGGCGGCAAAATAACAAAGGAGTAACTACTGACCGGCGTTTCACGACCGCGGCTGCTGCTTGCCTTGATCCAAAAAGTATATTTCCCGGGCCCCAGGTTGGTGTAGTCCTTTTCTGTTTTACGGGACCAGGCGGACCAGTCATGATCGTACCCTTCCAGCTGGTAGCTGTACAACACACTGTTCTGGGCCACATACAATGGAGAAGAAAACTCAAAATGGACAGAGTTCCATTTGCTGCTGATATTGGCAACCGTATCTCCCAGGGGTTCCCGGTTTTCATTCACTTCGCCAAAATAACCTCCGAACAACAGGCTGTCCCTTCGGCCAAATATCCTGATGCTCCTGATGCGTACATTCAGGTCGTAGTGATTTTTTTGATATTGCTCGTAGTTGATATGGTAAAAACCCCGTTCCGCACCAACAAAAATATTGTTCCTGTTATACGGGTAGATATGTTCAAAGTCAGCGACCATCTTCCCGCTCAGCTCAGGAAAATAAACAATTTCCGGCTCAGCTCCCGAAAAGTCGATCACACCGAGGTCGTTGTCGTCGATGAACCAGATATTGCCGGCGTCATCCTCCCGCAGGTAGCGCATACTTCGTTCCCCGAAAAATGGTTTGAAGTAGGCCGACAATTCAAAGGAATCCGTTTTGGAATTGTATTCGTACACACCCCTTTCAGTCGTGATTACAATGCGGTTCTTTATCTTGAACAGGTGATTTTTCAGGTAGGTAGGCAATCCGTTTTTTTCGGTATACAGTTTTACCTGTGGCTGATCAGGGTTGGATAAATCAATCCGGTAAACACCATGGTAGGGATGCGCCGACCAGATGATGTGATTGTTGTCGATCGCGATGTATTGTGAACTGGCATCATAACCGGGGATTTTTTGCTTCAGGTAAAACTTTCTTTCCTTGTAAGCAAAAAGTACCATCCCCTCATCATCCCCGCCCAACACAAGTTCTGAGGGCAATACCGTTTGCAGGGGCAGAAAGGTCCAGAAGGCGGTTTCCGTGGACAGGGGCACGATCCTGTCTCCTTCCACCTGGTAGGCACCATCGTGGTGCCCGAGCAATAGTTGGCCATTCACTTCCGACAAATTCCAGGTGGACCCCTTGGTTCCTGCAATCGGTTTCAGGTCGCCATTCAAAAAACTGACATCTTTAAGCGGGCTGAGCGCTGCACTGTACAGGCCATTGGAAGTACCCATGTACAACCGGTTGTTGTATACTATCGAAGTATATCCCAACCCTTCGTTCAGTTTTTCCGGGTAGATATGTTTGATGGCGTTGTTGTAAGCAATAAAATCGATGCCGTTGTCGAGTCCCAACCACAGATTCCGGTAATTGTCCAGGAAAAGTTTTAAGATATTGTTGTTCTGCAAACCCTCTTTACGTGAAAAGTTCTGGACGATCTCTCCTTTCTTATTCACGATGTAAACCCCGTCCAGGTTGGTGCCGATGGCCACATGGTCCTCATTCAACCGGATGGCCGTGAGTACCCTTTCATTGACAAAAGGATCGGGTCCGTGGATATGAAAGGCTGTGACCTGTTTCTGGTGCAACACATAAAAGCCTGTGTTGATGGTACCCATAAAACTGCTGTCATTCCCAAAAGGAAATATACAGGTCAAAAGGAAATTGGGGGGAAGCGCAGTTTTTTCAATAAAAGGGGACCATACCCCGGATTTAAATTCCAGTATTCCGTTCTTTGAATCCTGGGCGATCAACCGGTGATCGGTCTCACCCAGGAAAAGCCATTCAGCAGAGGCAGGGTACACTGTAATGTGATCATTGGACAACTGGAATATCGCCTCTCTCGACATAAAAAACAGGTCGTTTTCAAAGGGCACAATAAACCAGATATCTGAAAAGAAGGCGTTTTTTCCCGGCAAAAGAGGCTTTAGGGAGATATAGTGTAACTTCCCGTTGCTTCCCGGTGAGAAGTACCCGAAATCATCCTGCCCGCCGGCATATACCCGGTTATCCTTACCGATGGCAATGGAGCGGACAACGGTTTTGTTGGGAAGCGGATAGGTTTTCCAGCCCACCCCGTCAAAGCTCATCAAACCTTCATAATTGGCGAAGTATATAACGCCATCGGTGCTTTGCACAATACCCCGGTTTTGCGTGCCTGCATTGTACGATTCCTTGCTGTAATTGATGATGTCGGGAACCCCGAGTGTATTTTGACTCCTTGAAGAGAGGCAGATGAGGATAAGCACCGTTAGTATGAGAAACCGCATAGCTGAAGCTTTGAAGTAGTGCTGGTTAAGAATCCGGGGTATCGGTCTGCAGTCCCTCACAGCCAGGGATGCGTCCGCTGCGGGTTGTTTGCCGTATCACAAATTTCCCCTTTATAAAGTTAAGGTGATTTGCATTTTATCTGCCAAATTGTAGTGGGCAAAAAGACGGGTTATCCGCATTTGATGTAGTATTGATGTAGCGAACCCCTTGTCGTAAAAGCTGTTGCCAAAACCTGATGTAGTATAGATGTAGTCCGAAAATCCGGTTCTGAGCAATCGGAGTCTAAATTTGCCGCTTACCGGTTTAAACTATTCATATCACGTAACAACCAAAACAATGAAACGAATTTTGCAAGCCATGCTGCTGATCAGTTTTCCGCTGTTCTTTCTTACCACGATGGGAAAGAGCCAGGGAAAGGTCGGAATATTTGACGGACATACGGATATCGGATCCAACGTTAAACCCGGGTGGACAACCTACATACCTCAAACGGACCAGTACATTATTACGGGAGCGGGATACAATATTTGGGCGGATCACGACGAATTCCAGTTTGCCTGGAAAAAGATGACGGGAGATTTTATTCTCTACGCCCGTATGGAATTCCTCGGTAGTTGGGTAAACTATCATCGTAAAGTGGGTTGGATGGTTCGCAAAAGCCT
>DATJYH010000062.1:0-3489 GCA_035499675.1 Puia sp. | reverse complement strand
GCACCTTATTTGCTTCCAGGAACAGGTTTTTGTCGCTGATCCCCCATACGTCGATCTTGGGGGCGTCATAGTCCTGCTGTTCATACAAATGCAGACCATTGATGTTATTGGTCAACAGGCCGCGGATATTGGCCCAGCTGGTACTCCCGCCAAGAAAATAAAATTTTTCATAGCCTTCAAAATCGTTGATGATGGTATGTTGGTCCACCGCCGAAGGATTGCGGCTGGAGGTAGTAGTGGCAACTTCCACATCAGGAATTCCGGTGATGAGCGCCCATACACCCCTGGCTGTTCCATAACTGGGCGTAAAACAACGGTCAAAGAAAATGCCATGCCTGCTCATCTCGTTAAAAAAGGGAGTAGTATTGAGTGGATTCCCCCACATAGAGCTTTTGTAGGCGCTGAACGACTCGCATATCACCACAACCACATTCGGGCGCGAAGCCGGGTGCGTGCCAGACGCCGCAACAACCCGTTCGTAATCGGGACGCAGGCTGTCCTTTACATCCCATCCAAAATAAGGCGCCAATACCCCATAAGCTTTTTTTACTTTGACGGCATCATAAGAACTATGACGGAATTTCATGCTGCTGAAAAATGACTGGAAGGGATTCAGCGAGAGGTTGGCCTTGTAATCACTGCCCAGTGCAAACGCATCGCTCCACCGCAATGGATATTGCCCGATCCTCCCCATGATGGCGACTCCGAACAATAGAAAACAAATGCAAAAAGAAATGACGGCATTTTTCCTGCTCACTACAACATTACTACGCGCAATTTGCTGGTACCGCCGCATCACCAGCCAATAAATCAGCCAGGTCCCAGCGATCAATAGAAGAACAATTCTGAAAACGGGATAGGTTTGCCAGACCATATCAGCCGATATGGCCGCATCCGAAAGATAATTGAGTACACTGGCATTGAGCCGTTGGGTGAGATAGCTGTAATGTGCAAAATCAACCACGTAAAAAAATACAAGCAGAAAGGCGGCAACGCCGATTACCCCGGGCCAAAACTTTTTTCCCGCCGTTGAATTAAAGGGATGCAGCACAGGAATGCTGCCGGCCAGCAGGATAACGGTGAGCAATACCGATATCGTACGCAGGTCGTACCGCACGCCGAGCCACAGTGCATCCAGCGCACCGGTAAAGTGATTTCCCTGCCTGCTGAAAAACAGAAAAAAACCCAACCTGAGCAGGGTCATGATGACCAAAAAAATAATACCCGTTGAAAAAATCCAACGGATCAATTTAGGTATCTTTAATCCGGATATCATAGAAGCAAATAAGCGATAAAATTATAGTAATTATTTCATAATCATGACTTTACTCTTCGATCGTCACTTGTTGGTTTCTTTGCAGCCAGTGCTTCGCTTTGATCACTGGCTGTTTAGCAGGATCAACGGGCATTGGACGAATGGTTTATTTGATACGGTGTTCCCTTTTTTGCGCCAGGCTGAATTCTGGCTTCCCTTTTACCTTTTCCTCCTGGTATTTGCCACGCTCAATTTTCGGAAAAAAGGATGGTTGTGGTCATTTACCCTGATCATGACCGCTGTCATCAGCGACCTGTTAAGCAGTCATCTTATAAAGGAACTGGTATTTCGTTACCGCCCCTGCCGCGACCCTTCCATGCTGGATGAAGTGCGCACACTGGCAGTGTATTGCCCGCAGAGCTCCAGTTTCGTATCTTCCCATGCCTGCAACCATTTTGCAGCGGCCGTTTTCATCTTTCTGACCATGAAACAGACCAGCCGCCTCTGGGGATTGATCTTCCTCTGGGCTTTTTCCATCTCTTACGCACAGGTATATGTGGGCGTTCACTTCCCCATTGACGTTATTTGTGGCGCGATATTGGGTTGTTTCATCGGTTATGGCATGACGGTTTTTTTTCGCCGGCAATTCGGAACACTGAGTTTAAAGCAATAGATATACATGTTTGAGATCATCGTTTTACTTTTTCTTATTTTCTGCAATGGTTTATTTGTGATGGCTGAAATTGCCCTGGTATCCGCCCGAAAATCCAGGCTTGAGCACCTGGCAGACAAGGGTGATGAACGAGCCAAGGCCGCACTGGAACTGACAGAGAACCCCGAGTTGTTTTTGTCCACGGCACAAATCGGCATTACACTGATCGCCATATTGACCGGTTTGTATTCGGGAGAAAAATTCAGCGCCAATCTCAAACCCTACCTCGAAAAAATCAGCTTCCTGAAACACTATGCGGGAAGTATTTCCACCGCCGTGATCGTAATCATCGTCACGTTTCTGTCGATCATTTTCGGCGAGCTGATCCCCAAACGCATTGGCTTGCTGCTGGCGGAAAAAATTGCGAGGATCGTAGCGAGGCCGATGAAATTCCTCAGCAGGCTGGGCTATCCCATCGTGGCATTGCTAAACTATACAAGCAACCTGTTCTTCGTAGTATTCCCCGTAAAAGCTTCCAAAGAAAGCAACGTAACGGAAGAAGAGATCAAGGCCATCATCAATGAGGGGACCGAGCAGGGGACCATTCAGGAAGAAGAGCAGGAGATTATTGAGCGTGTATTCCACCTTGGCGACAGGAACATCACTTCTCTGATGACCCACCGGAGCGATATCGTGTGGTTTGACCTCAATGAAAATGAAGAAATGATCAAAGAAAAGATCCTGCGGGAGCCGCATTCCGTGTATCCGGTCTGCGATGGGCAAATCGATAATGTAAAAGGAATGGTGTCGCTCAAAGACCTTTACATCGCCGACGACAGGACCTTGTTTAAAGACATCATGATACCCCCGCTCTATGTTCCGGAAAACAATACTGCTTACCAGGTGCTGGAAAAATTCAAGCAGTCTAAACTGCACAGCTGCTGTATTGTGGACGAATACGGGAGCCTGCTGGGCATCATTACGCTCAATGATATCCTGGAAGCCATCATTGGTGATATTCCCCAACCGGATTTCCCGGACTATGAGATCGTAAAAAGAGATGACGGGTCCTTCCTCGTGGATGCACAGATCCCCTTCTACGACTTTCTATCCCATTTCCACAAAACCGAATGGATGAACGAAGGCGAACATGAATTCGATACCCTGGCTGGTTTTATCCTTCACGAACTGGAAAGAATTCCGAAAACAGGAGACAGGTTATCCTGGAGATCATTCGGATTTGAGATCGTGGACATGGACAATCAGCGCATCGACAAAGTATTGGTGACCATCTCCGACGAAGTAAAAAGCGAGATGGCAGCGGGTTGATCCGCTAAAAATCAAACGAGGCATTCGCCTCCGGGTTGTTGAGCTTGGTGCTTTTGCGGTTGCCGTTTACCGTAACATGCATGATGTTGATCTCCGTGTCGAAAGATTCATAGAGCAGGTTGTTGACAACATCCAGTTTTTTCACGGATCCTACCTCGTTCACCTGGAAATAACTCCAGGTTGCATCCGTTTCCTTCTCACTGCCCACAAACTGCAGGGTTACTGGTTTGCCATCCACCTTCAACAACAGGTG
>DATJYH010000061.1:0-3392 GCA_035499675.1 Puia sp. | reverse complement strand
GAAGACTATATCAGCGCACACGCCAAAAAAGATTTCTCAAAAATATTTGATCAATACCTGCGCACCGTGCAGATACCCGAACTGGAATATAAACTGGAGGGACATACGCTGTCCTGCCGGTGGACCAATTGCATCAAAGGGTTTAACATGCCGCTGAAAATACATTTCAACGGCGACAACTGGGTCACCCCTACCGAAGACTGGCAGCGTTTTACCCTGCGCCCGGGGAGTGATATGACCCTTACGGTTGATCGCAATTTTTATATCGGCATCAAACAGGTGAATTGAAGGAGCGCGGCCGTCAATCTTATCCCGGTTGTTAGTTTGTAACGCAAAAACTTCATCTTTGCAGCTGCAACAGCATCTTTTTACATGAGCACCATCAGGCGGCAGAGCATTATTTCTTCGGGGATTATTTACTTCGGCTTTGCGCTGGGATTTTTCAACACCTACCTGTTTGCCCGCTATTTTACACAGGCAGAATACGGGCTTATCGGCACTTTTATCGCCATCGCCAATATCATGTTTTCCTTTGCCAACCTGGGCATGGTAGCGTATATCCACAAATTTTATCCCTACTACTCGGACAACCTGAAGCCCGGGGAAAATGATATGCTAACGGTGGCACTGCTGATCTGTATCCTGGGTTTTATCCTGGTGGTGACCGGGGGAATCGTTTTCAAAGACCTTGTGATCAGGAAATTCGGGGAACATTCCGGCGACCTGGTAAAATATTATTATTGGACCTTTCCATTCGGGCTGGGGCTGACCATGTACAACCTGGCGGAGGCCTTTGCCTGGCAGTTGAAAAAATCGATCCTCACTAATTTCCTCCGGGAAATACAATTTCGCATATTGGCCACCGTACTGATATTGTTGTTGATTGCCGGCGCGCTCAGGAATTTTGACGTTTTTATCAAGCTATATGCCCTGACCTACCTGGTGTTGGGCCTTGGCCTGTTTGCTTACCTGCTCCTGTCGCGCAAGGCGTTTCTTGCCTTACGCCTTAGCAGGGTTACCCGAAAATTTTACAAGAAAATATCCACCCTGGCCCTGCTGGTATGGAGTGGCGGACTGGTATACAATATTTCGTTCTTCTTTGCACCCATCGTGATTGCAGCGGTGGTAAAGGACGGGCTCGCCTATGCAGGGGTATTTATACTGGCGCAGAACATCGCGAGCCTGATACAAGCTCCCCAACGAGGTATTATTGCGGCCTCACTTGGGCCTTTGTCAAGGGCCTGGAAGGACAAGGATTTTCAAAAAATCAACCGCATCTATCACCGCTCTTCCATCAACCAGTTGATTTTTGCCACAGGTATGTTCGTCCTGATATGGATCAACTTTTCAGATGGGGTACTCAGCTTTCATCTGCAAAAGGGATACCTGCCGGCCAGGTATGTGTTTCTGTTTATCGGTCTCACGCGGATCGTGGACATGGGCACCGGCGTCAACTCGCAAATCATCAGTACCTCCACTTTCTGGCGTTTTGATTTTTTTACCGGTATTATCTTACTCGCGCTTACACTTCCGCTGAATTACCTGCTGACAAAGGAATGGGGAGCCATCGGGCCCGCCGTGTCTGACCTGATAGCATTCTCGATCTACAACGGGATCCGGTATTTCTTCCTGCTGAAAAAATTCAATATGCAGCCGTTCACGCTGAAATCCGTGTATACCGTGCTGCTGGGACTGGCAGGATTTCTGATTTGCCACTACCTGTTTCATCAATACATCGGGATCCGGTGGATCTTTTTACGGAGCCTGGTATTTTTGGCTTTCTATGTTGGTGCTGTGATCGCATTGAACCTGTCGCCGGATGTTTTGCCGGTCTGGGAATCGGTGAAAAAGAGATTGGGAATAGGTTCCGGAAACGGGCACGGGGTTTAGTCCATCACTCTTCCCGCTCCGATATATCGTTGCACGTAATAAGGATCTCCCAGGTCGCTGATCGTGACACCCGAAGAGGAGGCGTGGATAAATTTGTTGTTCATGAGATACACGCCCACGTGCGATACTGTTTTTCGCTTACCCACGGTATGAAAAAAAACCAGGTCGCCTTCCCGCAATTCCTGTCTGTTTACACGCCGGCTGTTTGCGTACTGATCCCTGGAAACCCGGGGCAGGCTGTTGACCGCATACACATTCGACATCATCAGGGACACAAAGGCAGAGCAGTCGATCCCGTCTTTTGAATCGCCTCCATAGTGATAGCGGATGCCATACCACTCGTCCATGAATTGAAGGAGTTTCTGGTTATTCAAATCTTCCACCGAGGTATTTAAGAGAATGGCATATTTGAAACGAAGCAACCCATAATCTTCCACGGTATTGCCGGTGGCAGCAGTTCCCAACGAAGCAGCTTTTGGAGCGCTGTTGCCGCCCGGGTTGATGGAGATGTTGTCAATAAATGTAACGGAGCTGTTTTTTTCGGGAGATTGGGAGGGGATCGTCTTAGAGGCCGTCGGCCTGTTGCTGCCGCAGGAAGCCAGCAGGATAACCGTACCAAGTGCAAACAGGTTTTTCAGCCTCATGATGAGAATATTGGGAATAAGTTGTGCAAAGATAATAAATCCGGGCAAAACAAAGACTATGGCGGGCCGAGCCCCTCCAGCGCTATCGGGGCCCTGGCAAAGGATGGAATTTGAGGGCGCATGGAGTATATTTGCATTTGCTGTTTTCCCTTCGTATCCGGAAAAGAATACCCGATGAGCAGATTCTCTCATTTACATGTTCATACTCAGTTTTCGTTGCTGGACGGCGCCGCATCCATCCAGAGCTTGTATAGCAAAGCAGTGAAGGACCAGATGCCGGCCCTGGCCATCACCGACCATGGGAACATGTTTGGCGCCTTTGAATTTGTGGCGGAGGCCTACAAGCACAGGAATGAAGATGGTAGCCTGAAGGTGAAGCCTATTGTAGGTTGTGAATTTTACGTGGTAGCCGACCGGCATCAAAAAATTTTCACCAAGGAACAGAAAGACCAGCGCTTCCACCAGGTGCTGCTGGCAAAAAACAAGAAGGGTTACCAGAACCTGATCAAACTCACTTCCCTGGGCTATACGGAAGGCATCTACAGCAAATACCCGCGCATTGATAAGGAATTAATTGAGCAATACCACGAAGGCCTCATCGCCACCACCTGCTGCATTGGTGCACATGTGCCGCAGTCCTTCCTGCACGGAACACCGGAAAAGGCGGAAAAAGAGTTCAGGTGGTGGCTGGACCTGTTTGGCGAAGATTATTTTATCGAGCTGCAACGGCACGGTATCGCGGAACAGGAAAAAATCAACCAGTTCCTGCTGGGTCTCGCAAAAAAATACCAGGTGCCGGTAATCGCCACCAACGACAGCCATTATACCGACCGGGATGATTTCAACGCACATGATATC
>DATJYH010000060.1:0-3953 GCA_035499675.1 Puia sp. | reverse complement strand
CTGAAATTCAGGCTGGTAGCGGGATCTGCCAACCTATGGGAGTGTTTTTCTGTCGCCGGAGGTTGTTGTTTGAATAATTTGTTGTAGGGATTCCTTGACAGGGGGCTGTTGCGGGGCTGTAGCAGCGGCACTTTGTTTGCCCAACGGGGTACTCCGGGTGATGATGTAAAAAGACCTGGCAGGGCGGGCAGGCGTGCGGCCCGTCAGGATGCTTTCCGGTAATTCCACACGGCCCAGAGATTGAGCACTACGGCGAAAATGGCCACGATGCCGATATTGCCGGCCAGGTCGCTCAATCCGCTGCCTTTCAATATCACCATGCGCATGGTCTGGATCAGGTAACTCACGGGGTTGAAACGGGATACCATTTTCGCCCAGCCCGGCATGCTTTCAATGGGTGTGAAGAGGCCCCCCATTAAAATAAATATCATGACAAAAAAGAAAGTCACAAACATAGCCTGCTGCTGGGTTTCGCAGTAAGTGGAAATCAATAAACCGAACCCAAGGATGGCCAGCAGGTATACGGACACAAAGGCGTATAGTACCAGCAGGTTTCCCACGGGTACGATGCCATACACCAGGCGTGATACCAGCAAACCAAGGGTTAATACCACATTTCCCAGTATCCAGAAAGGTATGAGCTTGCCCGTTATAAAATGATATTTGCGGATGGGAGTAACGTTGATCTGTTCAATGGTGCCGACTTCTTTTTCTTTTACAATGTTCAATGCCGAGAGGAAGCCTCCCACCAGGGTTACGAGTATGGCCAGTATGCCTGGCACCATGAACACATGATAGTTCATGAATACATTGAACCAGTTTGAGCTGGTGACCTCGATTTCCGGCGCCAGTACCGATGCGCCGGGGTCCTGGAGTTGTACCCGGATATCGCTGTTAAAATCCTGTATGATGGAATTCAGGTAGGCCCCGCCCAGGTTGGCCTTGGTGCCGTTGATGGCATTGACAGCGATGAACAGCTCCTGTTTGTTTTCACGCTGCAGGTTGCGTTCAAAACCCTGTGGTATTTCCAGCACCAGGTCGGCCTTGTCGAGTTCTATGAGCCGGAAAGCCTGCCGGAATGAGGCCCCATAGTTTACCAGTTTGAAATATGCGCTGCCGCTGATATTATTGATAAGCCTTTGCGAATAGGGGGAATGATCATGATCCACCACGGCCAGGTTGATGTTCTTTATTTCATAGTCGGCTGCCAGCGGTAACACCAGCAACTGTATCACCGGCATGACCATGATCACCGCCAGTATGGAGCGGTTGCGGAATATTTGCCTGAATTCCTTTTGCAATAAAAAACGGATAGTCCTCATGCCAAACGAATTTTAAAGCTTCTTAAACTGACGATCATAAAAAAGAGGGTGATGGCAGCCAGCACCAGTGTTTCCTTCCAAATGGAACCAAAGCCCAGCCCCTTGATCATGACCGATTTGACGATGATGTAATACCACTTGGCCGGAACAATATTGGAAAAGATCTGCAGCGGAACCGGCATGTTCTCCACGGGGAACATAAAACCGCTGAATAAAATAGTGGGCAGCAGCATCCCCATCAGGGATATCAGCATGGCGGCCTGCTGTGAGCTGGTTTGAATGGAAATAAAAATGCCGATGGTTAAACAGGTTATGATGAACAGGGTGCTCTCCGCAAACAGCAATAACAAACTACCATGGATGGGCAGGTCCAGCACAAATACACTCAGCAATAGGATGGAGGCCACATTCATGAGAGAAAGCAGGAGGTAGGGGACTGCCTTTGAAAAAATAACCCACATGGGCCTGAAGGGCGATACCAGCAGCACTTCCATGGTACCCATTTCTTTTTCCCGGACAATGGATACCGCGGTCATGGTAACGCAAACCAGCATCAGCACCAGGGCCATTACGCCCGGTACAAAATTGGGAGCGCCGGCCAGTTCAGGGTTGTAAAGCATTTTGGTTTGTGTGCTGATCTGGTAGGGGACGGGCATGGTCTTTTCCAACTGCGACTGGTAATCCCTGATGATCTGCGTGGCATAATTGCTGATGGTGGTGGCGGTATTGGGATCCGAGGCATCGGCGATCAGCTGGATCTGCGCCTTATTCTGGTGCAGCAGGGTTTCATTGAATTTGGCCGGGAATACAATGGCCATCCGGATGGTTCCCTGCCGGAAAGATTTTTCAATATCATCGTGACTGAGCGGCGCTTTTTCAATATCGAAATAATGGCTGGCCTCAAATTTTGCAATAATGGCCCGGGATGCATCATCCTGTGCATAGTCGATCACGGCGATCCTCGAATCCTTCACCTCATTGGTGAGTGCAAAACCGAAAATGAGGATCTGCATCATGGGCATGCCAAAGAGGATGAGCAGGGTCCTCCTGTCGCGCAGCACATGATAAAATTCTTTTTTTACAAAGCTCAAAAACTGCTTCATGGTTGATCTTTTTTATTCGGCACGTTTGGCGCCCCTGGCCAGCTGGTAAAACACTTCATCCATCGAATCTGCCTTAAACTGATGTTTGAGGTTTGCCGGCGAATCCATCGCTGCAATCCTCCCATCTACCATAATGCAAATACGATTGCAATACTCCGCTTCATCCATATAATGTGTGGTCACAAAAAGAGTGACGCCATTGTCCGCCGCATCATAGATCAGCTCCCAGAACTGCCTGCGGGCTACAGGGTCCACACCGCCCGTAGGTTCATCCAGGAACACGATCCTGGGATCGTGAATAATGGCGACAGAAAAGGCCAGTTTTTGTTTCCAGCCCAGGGGCAGACCTGCTACGAGTTTTTTCGCCTCATGCTGCAGACCCAGCCTGTTGATCAATGACTCCGATTTTGTTTTTATCTGTTTATCGCTGAGTCCGTAAATGCCCCCAAAGAAGCGGATGTTCTCGATGACCGTAAGATCCTCGTACAGCGAAAACTTCTGGCTCATATAGCCAATATTGTTCTTGATCTGGTCCCGTTGGGTATACACATCAAACCCGGCCACGGTAGCCTTGCCGGAACTGGGGATGGACAGTCCACATAGCATACGCATGGCCGTTGTTTTTCCTGCACCATTGGCGCCCAGGAACCCAAATATCTCGCCCTTGTACACTTCAAAGCTGATTTCGTTGGCCGCGATAAAATCTCCAAAACGCTTGGTCAGTTTGTCCGTTTTGATCACCGTTTCCATCACTTCGTTTTTAAAAGTTTGATAAAACAATCTTCAATGGTCACATCGGTCCTTTTCATTTCAATGCCGGATAGTCCCTGGCCCTGCAGGTAGTTGACCACTTCCCGTTCCTGAACAGACGCATCTTTGAAGGAAGCATGTATGTATTCCCCAAAAGCATAGCTGTTCAGTGTTTTATCGTAACGGGCCATGGCCTTGAGCAGCCCATGCATATTCCCGGCCTTGATGGCATAGAGGGTGTCGGGATGTGCGTGAATGATGTTACCGGGTGTATCGATGGATAAAATTTTTCCCTCCTGTATCAGCGCAATCCGGTCGCAGAGCCGGGCTTCGTCCATATAGGGCGTGGACACCAGAATACTGATGTGTTGCTCCTGCAACCGTTTCAGCATGGCCCAGAATTCCCGTCGGGATACGGGGTCCACACCGGTGGTGGGTTCATCGAGAAAGAGCACAACGGGTTTATGGATCAGGGCACAGCAGAGCGCCAGTTTTTGTTTCATACCGCCCGAGAGCTGACCGGCCCTTCTTGTTTTGAATTTTTCTATCTGCACATAAATATCCCGGACCAGTTCGTAGTTTTCCCGGATCGTTGTCCCGAATACGGTGGCAAAAAACTGAAGGTTCTCTTCCACGCTGAGGTCCTGGTACAGGGAAAAGCGGCCGGGCATATAGCCCACCATGCTCCGGATCTTTTTATAATCGCGTACAACATCCAACCCTTCCACGCTGGCGTGACCTCCGTCTGGCAACAACAGGGTGGTGAGCATGCGGAAAA
>DATJYH010000059.1:0-5981 GCA_035499675.1 Puia sp. | reverse complement strand
TTCCCTTCGTGGATACGATAATCAGGGTCGACAGACCTGTTGCACAAATACAGCCCTATCTTTGAATCATGAGTGAATATTCTTTGGGAGATGCCATGCGGCAGTTTTTGAACCAGAGCAGGCTGAAAGGCTCCATCCAGGCGCTGCAAATCGGAGATGCCTGGGAAATGATCATGGGCAAGACCATCGCACGGTATACCGATAAAATCGAAATTCACGGGCATACGCTGTACATCAGCACCACAGTGGCTCCCCTGAAACAGGAACTGCTGTACAAAAAGGACAGGATCATAGAACTGGTGAACGAAGCACTGGGAGAAAAAGTGATCCGGGAGGTCGTGATTAAATAAATCACGGTCTGCGGGTTTGGTTGTGCGGGCTAGTGAACACGCACTCTTGGATCTATTACTCCATATAAGAGATCGGCCAGGATATTGATCAGGATAAAAAACGATGAAGTTACCAGCACCGAACCCATCAGCACGGGGAAGTCAAGCTTTGCCAGGGCGTCCACGGTAACCTTCCCGATCCCTCTCCACCCGAATATATATTCTACAAAAAAAGCGCCGGCCAATAGTTCCGCGAACCAGCCGGTAACCGCCGTGATGACCGGGTTGAGCGCGTTGCGTAATGCGTGCTTCCAAATGACTGCCCGCCTACGCAGACCTTTCGCATAGGCGGTCCTGATATAATCCTGCCCCAGTACGTCGAGCATGGAACTCCTGGTCAGTTGGGCAATGATCGCAAGCGGCCGGATGCCGAGGGTAATGGCGGGCAGAATTAGATTTTGCAGCTGCCATTGTCTTCCGGCAAATGGGTCGGTATCAAAAAGGCTTCCTGTCATGTGCAGGCCTGTATACGGGCTGAGCACAAATCCAAACAGGTAGGCAATCACGATCCCCATAAAAAAAGAGGGTGCGGAAATGCCCAACACACTTGCGAAGATGGCAGAGGTATCCATCCAGGTATTTTTGTTAACCGCGGCCACCACGCCCAGGAGGACGCCGACAACCGTTGCAAACAGCATGGCCGCAAAAGCCAGCAGGAGGGTGCCCGGAAGCGCCTCCATCAACAGGCTCCATACATCCTTTTTGGACTGGTAGGATCGCCGCAGGTAAGGCCATTTGATCACGAGTTTGGTTGCGCCACCCACGGCAAAACCCCCAATGTCCTTTGTTGCCAGCGCTTCCTGCCTGTAAAAACTTATTGGTGAAACATCATTGAGGTAGAAGAGAAATTGTTTCCATGCCGGCAGATCCAGGTTCAATTCCCTCCGGATATTTTCCTGAGTGGCCACATCGGCTCGTTGCCCGATGATCAGTCGAGACGGATCACCGATACCCTGGAATAAGATAAACACCAGGAGTATCACGCCTAACATGACAAGCAGGCCATAAACTATTTTTCTCAACAGGAAATGTAACATGCCGTTAGCGTTATGCAGCTCGATCTTATTTAACCGTTTGCAGCGAATCTGGTTTGGCGGGTAAGGAATCCATGGCGGGGGTATCCCGTTCCTGCTGCGGAAGCGCGTTCATGGCCAGGATGGTCTGGCCAAAATCAGCATGGCTCCATTTTTCGAGGATAACTCCCCGTTTCAGCAGGTAGAGTGTGGGATCAACCCGGGCCGCTGTTTTGACGGCTGTTGCATCGCACTTCAACAGTGTCACATTGCGGTTGAATCCCGACCCTTTCAACCAGGCTTTCACTGCGTCATGATCACTGGTGATAAGATACATTGGAATATTCTTCGATACCACATAGGTATAGATCACACTTAATTCTTTCATCCATTCCGGCGCCGGGTTATCAAATGATTTCACAAAGAGGAAGAGCTTATAGCCCCTTCTATCGAGTATCGCCTGCGTGGTATCCGTCCCGGACTCCGTGATCAGCACAAAATCCTTGATGGCCGGTTCTGCATTGCCCTTCCGGATCAGTTTGTCGTAACGCTTTACAAACTTGTAACTGTCGTCAAAATCTGCCGGAAACCGGTCGGCAGTGAATTCAATTTCCTTCCCGTTTTTGTTGTACACAAAAGAAATAACGGTGCTGTCGGGCAGGGCGCCCGGCGGAATTTTCATTTTATCGGGCATGTTCGCCCCGATCTTATAAGGCAGGCAGTCTACCACAGGAAGATGCAGCAGCACAAACCATTGCAGCGAAAAAGAAAATACGGTCCCCAGGATCAGGATGGAAATATTTGCCACCGGGGATAAATAAGGTTTGATCCTGCCCCGGTTGGCAAACAGGAACAGAACCAGCACCAGGAGCAGGAGGTCCTTTGTAAAAGATTGTCCCGCCGTTAAAGGGATGCAATCACCAAAGCAACCGCACTCCCGTATTTTGCCGGAGAGATAGGCGTACCCGGTCAGAAAGGTAAAAAAAAGGATCAGCAGGAGTAACAGCCAGCTGAACAGCTTCATTTGCCAGCCGAGTAACACCGCAATGCCTGCTACGATCTCGAAGACGATCATCAGGATGGAGAAGATCAACGTGTAGTGATCCAGCCAATGGATATTCCAAACCTCGAAAAACTCCTGCATCTTATAACTGAGCCCCATCGGGTCGTTGGCTTTCACCAACCCCGAAAAGATAAACAGCAGGCCCACAATGCCCCTGGAAATATTGATAAATAATTTCATAAAGTAAAATGGGAATCAGTTTCCCGGCTCGCCCAGTAATACCAACGCAAACAACGCATAGTTGATGATGTCGATATAATTTGCGTCTATACCTTCGCTGATCAGGGTCCTGCCATCGTTGGCCAGAATTTGCCGGATACGGAGAAGCTTTACCAGGATCAGGTCCACAAAGCTTTCCTGGCTCATGTTCCGCCAGGCTTCCCCATAATCGTGGTTTTTGTCAAGCATGGTATCCTTCGCGCGACGACTTTGTTCCCCGTACCATTGTACCGCCGTTTCCAGCGGTGCATCTTCCACGGATTCCGTTTTCAATTCAATCTGGATCAGTCCGATAATCCCGTAATTGACGATACCCCTGAATTCGCTGGCGATGTCATCTCCCACCCTTTGCTTCCCGATCTGCTGTATATTCCGGATCCGCTGCGCTTTGATAAAGATCTGGTCCACCACCGAAATGGGGCGCAATACGCGCCAGGAAGTGCCGTAATCTTTTGTTTTTTTGATAAAAATTTCCTTACAGGATTGAAAAGCCAGGTCGTATTGTTGGTTGGTAAGCTGCATGAATTCTTCTCCAGGAGCCGGGACCGCGCCATCCTGATCCGAAGCACCGCATTTTAAATGTTCATTATTCAATTTTAAATGTCCAAATTTGAGTGCCAAACCTACATGAAAAAGCTGGTTTATGCCACATCAACGGATGAAAAAATATCACCCGATAAGATACCGGCCAAACACCGGTTGTCATTATAACGAAGATCCATGACGTTTACATTGAACTGCAAAGGCAGGCTGCTGGTTGCCAGGGAGCCATTGGTAATGGGCATCCTCAATGCCACGCCTGACTCTTTTTACGAGAAAAGCAGGTTTTTAAACCAGGACGCCCTGTTGAACCACGCGGAAAAAATGCTGCGCGAGGGTGCCGGCATACTGGACATCGGCGGGCAAAGCACGCGGCCGGGCGCCCCACAGGTAGGCATAACCGAAGAATGCGAACGCGTGATACCGGCCATCAAGGCACTCAGCAGCCGTTTCCCGGAGGCCATATTGTCGGTAGATACCTATCACGCCCGGGTGGCCCAGGAAGCCGTGGACGCGGGCGCCAGCATGGTGAATGATATCAGTGGGGGTAACCTGGACCCCGACATGATCCCTACCGTAGCCACCCTGCGCGTACCCTATGTATGCATGCACTCAAAGGGAGATCCGAAAACCATGCAGGCGCAGGCCTCCTACAACGACCTGGCCGGCGAACTGCTGGACTATTTCATTGCGAAAAGACAACAATGCCTGGTGGCGGGCATTACGGATCTCATAATTGACCCGGGTTTTGGGTTTGCCAAAAACAGCAGTCACAATTTTGAATTGCTCAAACAGTTGCCCGTCTTCCGGATGATCGGTTGTCCCCTACTGTTGGGTCTTTCCAGGAAATCGACGATTTATAAAACGCTTGGCATTGGCCCGGAAGAGGCTTTAAATGGGTCCACCGTCCTAAATACGGTTGGCTTGCTGTACGGCGCCGACATCCTGCGCGTACATGATGTCAGGGAGGCGAAACAGGCGGTTAAACTGGTAGCGCATGTGCGATAGAAAAGTCAAAACCCCGGCAAACATCGTTCTCCGGGGCTTTGAAAACAGTTCTTTTGGCGGATATGTACGCTTGTATTATTTCTTTTGCGGCCTTGCATGCTGCAGTTTGCTGGTATCAGCCCTGGGAGCTACGGGTTGCGGGTGCAGTGCCTTGTTATCTATTTTCGGGGCGTCTGTTACATCCACGATTTCCACATCGAAAATGAGATTCTCAAAGGGCTTGTGGTTGGGGCCCATCTGCGCGTCGTAGGCGAGGAAGGCAGGTATATAAAGCGTTCCTTTGCCCCCTTTTTTGAACATTCTCAACGCGTCATCCCACCCTTCGATGATCTGGTGCTGCCCCACTACAAATTTCAGGGGTTCATTACCCGGGCCGGTCATGTTGGATTCAAATACTTTCCCGTCCGGGAAACTTTTACCGCTGTAACGAACGGAGACCTGCTTTCCCGAATCCACGGCGGGTCCATCACCCTTTGTATTGATCACTACGTATACTCCCTTGGGCGATTTCTGCACATTTATTTTATTGGCGGCGAGGTAATCTTCCAATGTCTTGACCTCCTTCTCCCGTTGTTTTGCAAATTCGTTTTCACGGTCCTTGTTGGCGTCTTCCATACTTTTAAACAGGTCAACCACCCGGAAGGTCAGGATGATCTTGTCCCTCTTCTTAATAAAGGGAGGCAGCGGCTGACCGGATTTACGCTGAATACTGTCGGCGAGCTGGACCACCACGGCGCTATCGCCCTTGCGAAGCTGGGTTAGTATTTCAGCCAGGGTGTAGTTCGGGGCGCTGCTGTCTACCCTCAGATAGGCGGGCAAACCTTCCGCCGAGCTAAAGAGTACGGAGTCCCTCACTTTTTGGGAAAAGGTCAGTTTCAGGTAGTCTCCTTTTTTTGCCTGGAGGCCCTTTCCATCAGAGATGATTTTATAGAGCAAACCACTTTTGGTCTTCTTGAGTCCCGTGTTGTTACAGGCGGCAAGCACCATCAGAGCAGAACCAATTAAAACAATCAACTTGAGCTGTTTCATTTTTTATGTTATTGTAGTTGTGAAGCGTTTTCTTTCATGGCCTTAATAAACCGCTGTACGGTATGTTCCAGTGTGTCCCTGCTGCGGCCACCGGCGGCATTGACATGTCCTCCTCCCTCAAAATTAGCACGGGCAAATGTATTGACATCAAAGTTGCCCTTGCTGCGAAACGAGCACTTGATTTCCTCATCACGGTCTACAATAAGCGCAGCCAGTTTAATACCCTGGATGGACAAGGGGTAGTTTACCAACCCCTCGGTATCGCCCGTTTTGATCTGGTACTTGACCAGGTCCTTCCAGGGAACGGTTATGAGGGCGGTATTGTATTCATAATAAACATCCAACCGGTTTAACAGCACATGACCAATAAAACGGAGACGATTTTCGAGGAAATTGTCAAAGAGGTTTTCATGGATCCGGGTATGATCAATTCCCCGATCCTTTAAATCGGCCACCATCCTGTGAACGGAAGCCGTGGCAGAAGGAAAGCGGAATGACCCGGTGTCGGCCATGGTGCCCGCATACAGGCATTCGGCGATCGGGATATTGATTTTATCGCCCAGGCCGGCCGCCAGGATCTGGTCGTATACCATTTCACAGGTGGAGCTTTTGGCCGTGTCGCTGATCCCGTAAGTAAAACGATCACGGTTGGGTTGCTGGTGGTGATCGATCAATATTTTAGTACAGGAAAGGCTTTCCAGTTTACCGGCCATTTTCCGG
>DATJYH010000058.1:0-5357 GCA_035499675.1 Puia sp. | reverse complement strand
TGTTTCCTTCTATCTGGATACTTCCCCGGTTGCTGGACAGCCTGCATCCCGGGAAGGAAGGGAATCCCGCGCTGAATTTTAACGACCTGGACGGGAGGTTGAGAATGGTGTTCTACCCGGCCATTATCGGTTGGGCATTACTGGGAGTATGGATCACCTCCCTGCGAATCAGGATGGATCTGCTAAAAGAGAAAAATATCCTGCATGGTTAAAAAAATAGTATTGACAGCGGCAACCTGGATCGGTTTTTTGCCGCTCACCCTGCTTGCGCAGGCCACCGACGCCCAAAAAAAATATACGGCGTTTGACATGCGCAGCAACGGAAAAATTTATGTGGTAGTGGCGGTCGTGCTGATCATCCTGATCGGGTTGTTGCTCTATCTCATCCGCCTCGACCGGAAGATCAGCCGGATGGAAAAAAACAAGTAGGGAGTGACCGCCTGCATCGCGGATATCACCCCCGCCGTTCCCGGTCATCACTCCGTACCACAATACAGTAACCAGTAACAGAAAATATTATGGCAGCACAAACCGAATACAAGTTTTTCGAAGCAGTTGAAAAGAGTTTCAACAAGGCAGCACGTTTCACCAACTGGGACCCGGGCATCCTGGAGCAGATCAAGCAATGCAACTCCGTGTACCGGATGCATTTCCCTGTGAAGATTGGCGACAAAATAGAAGTGATCAAGGCCTACCGCGTCCAGCATTCACATCACAAAACGCCCTGTAAAGGTGGCATCCGCTTTGCCATGTCGGTGAACCTGGACGAAGTGATGGCCCTGGCCGCGTTGATGACCTACAAATGCGCCATCGTCAATGTGCCCTTTGGAGGTGCCAAGGGCGGCATCGCCATCGATCCCAAAAAGTATACCCCCTACGAACTGGAAAAGATCACCCGCCGTTACACGTCAGAACTGATCAAAAAGAATTTTATCGGACCCGGTACTGATGTGCCAGCGCCCGACTATGGTACAGGTGAAAGAGAAATGGCATGGATCCTCGATACCTATCTCAGCATGCGACCCGGAGAAATCGATGCCCTGGGTTGCGTAACCGGCAAACCCGTAACCCAGGGAGGTGTACGGGGCAGAAGAGAAGCCACCGGCCTGGGTGTTTATTTCGGCATTCGCGAAGTGTGCAATATGAAAGAAGTGATGGCCAAACTCGGCCTGTCAACCGGCCTGGAAGGCAAAACCGTGGTGGTGCAGGGGATGGGCAATGTGGGTTATCATGCTGCCAAGTTCTTCAGGGAAGGAGGCGCCAAAGTGATCGCGCTCGCAGAATTTGAAGGAGCCATCATGAACCGGCAGGGATTGAATGAAGAAGAAGTGTTCCAGCACCGGAAAAAAACAGGATCCATCCTGAATTTCCCTGGCGCTACCAATATTGCCCGTTCAGTGGAAGCGTTGGAACTGGATTGCGACATCCTGATCCCCGCCGCGCTGGAGAATGTGATCAACGGCGAAAACGCGCCCAGGGTCCAGGCAAAGATCATCGGCGAAGCCGCCAATGGCCCGCTGACACCGGAGGCCGACGAAGTATTTATTAAAAAGGGAGTGTTGGTGGTACCGGATATGTATCTCAATGCCGGCGGTGTTACCGTGTCCTATTTTGAATGGCTGAAAAACCTTAGCCATGTGCGTTATGGCCGCATGGAGAAAAGATTTACCGAAAACATGAATGCCCATATCCTCAGCCAGATGGAAGGGTTGACAGGCAGAACGGTAAACGAAAAAGAAAGGGAATTCATCATGCACGGGGCCGACGAAGTTGACCTTGTCAACAGCGGTCTCGAAGAAACCATGATCACCGCTACGCGGGAAATCACGGATTGCTGGAAGTCCAATGCCGAAATACCCGATATGCGTACCGCTGCTTACGTGGTGGCCATCAACAAGGTGGGAACCGCCTATGCCGAGCTGGGTATCTTCCCGTAAACATGAACGAAGCTTATCAAAACATTTGCAACAACCAAAAATCCCATTCAAACCTGGTGAATGGGATTTTTTTTAGAATAATCTTATGACGGGACTCATCCCGCTGAAAGCGGGAACTAAACTATCTTTATATACGGCGTTTCTGCGCGTTGCAAACCATTAAATCAGGGCTGCTATGCATGGTATCAAAACTATTTCCTGTCTCTCGCTGTCGTTGTTCCTGACTTGCCTATCCTCACCGGCTCAAAAACCGATCAGCGTGAGCTATTCCAAAGACATGAAGGGTGATTACCAGTTTTATTGCATGAACAATGCATTCTGCGATTATGTACTCGAAATCAGTTTTACCGCGCTCGACAACCTGAATGCTGATCACAGCCTGCCCTATGTTACCGAGGTAAAACCAGGAAACAACAAACTTTTCAAACTGTCAAAGATCAATAAAGACGCACCCGAAAAATTTAATTACAGGATCGGTTATAACAAGGGTTGCATGCATCCGGCATTCAACCCGGATTTCACCTACCTGTTGCCGATAGCACCCGGAAAGGAAGTGCAGGCATACGAAATGCAAAACCCCGGAATTTCACAGGCCGGAGGACAGGACCAGAAAGACTGGTATGTGATCCGTTTGAAAATGAACCCTGGTGATACCTTATACGCTGCCCGGCGTGGTACAGTAACTGCCGTGGAGGTCGACAACAGCCAGAACGATGAAGGCCAGGCGAGCGCGGGTTTTGAAAACTATATTGAAATTGTACACCGCGATTGTTCGTTCGGCCACTACGGAGTTCTCAGGAAAAACAGCGCTTTTGTAAAACCCGGACAGTTTGTGGAAGCCGGGCAACCGATCGGGCTGGTTGGAGGAGACAAATACGGGCGTGGATCGGAGGCAAGGTTCAGCGTGTATTACAATGAACCACGGGATTCCAGCGCCATGGAGGCCGGCCGGGACATGAGTGTTTACTGGACCTATATACCGCTGCAATTCTGGACAAAAAGAAACGGGAAGGGGAAACTGAAAAACGGCGCAAATTATACGAGTGAGCATACCGAGGCCGTCCTTACCCAGGAAATGAATAAGGCTGAAGTAAAAAAATGGAAAGCCGCACATGCAAAGCCCGTAAAATAAAGGACGCCGGAGCGTTCCCGTTTACTCATCATACCCGGGCAGGGCTGGTATTTCCTCAAAATCCAAGTGCGTCTTCACATATCCGTGGCAATATTCCCCATTGGTGACCACCAGGTATTTCACGGGTATGGCAATATTATAATGCAGGATTTGCCAGAGCACCGGCTTACCCAACGTTTTGCCCATGGCCTTGCATTCCACCATCATCCAGGGCCTGGCGGCTTTATCAAACACGAGCAGGTCGAACCGTTTGTTGAGTTCCCCCAACTTTATTTTTCTTTCAACGGCAATATAGGAGGCTGGATAATTTTTTACCTGGAGCAGGTACTGTACAAAGTTCTGGCGCACCCATTCTTCCGGTGTCAACCTTACCCACTGTTTACGCAGTTCATCAAAAATAGATTCCTTACCGGCTTCTTCTTCCTTGATCTTGAACGGATGCCTGGGGTAATAGATTTTGATCATCAGCGAAAACAATTTGCTAAATTTACAGAATGCCGTTGTGAAAACGGAAGCCTGTTCGGGGGATATCCACCGTTATTAAAAAAATGTTGAAAGCTGAGCTGTTTCCAGGAAAAGATGAACACATGAAAGTGCTGGTTACCGGCAGTGCCGGGCATTTGGGGGAGGCAATGGTACGGACCCTGAAAGAAAAGGGGTACGATGTTACGAGCCTTGATTTGACCCCTTCACCTTATACCTCTGTAGTAGGTTCAGTGACCGACCGGTTTGTGGTGAGGCAATGTATGGAATCTGTGAAAATAGTTTTTCACATGGCTACTCTTCATAAGCCGCATGTAGCCACGCACAGTAAACAGCAGTTTATTGATACCAATATTTCCGGTACGCTCTTGTTGCTGGAAGAGGCGGTAAGAGCCCATGTGAGCGCGTTTATTTTTACCAGTACCACCAGTGTATTCGGCGATGCGCTGGTGCCCCCGCCGGGATTGCCTGCCGCGTGGATCACCGAGGCAGTGAACCCGGTGCCAAAAAATATTTACGGGATCAGCAAGGAGTCTGCCGAACAACTTTGCCGCCTGTATCATCGTACCCATGGTTTGCCCTGCCTGGTACTAAGAACATCGCGTTTTTTCCCGGAAGAAGATGACAACCGGGCCAGGCGGGAGGCTTACGCGGATGATAATTTAAAAGTGAATGAATACCTGTTCCGGCGGGTGGACCTTGAAGATGCGGTGAACGCTCATATATTAGCCGGACAGATGGCCGGAGCAATAGGATTTGATACCTATATCATCAGCGCCAGTTCCCCCTTTCAACAGTCGGACCTGGCCGATTTGCGCATCCATGCGGACCGTGTGGTAAAACGTCTTTTCCCGGATTATGAAGTAGCCTATGCGCAAAGAGGATGGACCATGTTTGAGGAAATAGACAGGGTATATGCAAACGAAAAGGCCAGGAAGGAACTGGGCTGGGCGCCGAGATATGATTTCAGGTATGTGCTCGACCAGCTCCATGCAGGCCGCGATTTCAGAAGCCCGCTTGCGCGGGTGGTTGGGTCAAAGGGGTACCATACGGAAACTTTCCTGGAAGGTCCATACCCGGTTTGATATAACGGATCAGACCATACGCAATTAAAATAATATCACAACCGGCGATCTTATAGTCAAAACATGAAAAGCAAAGAAGAAATCGTCCAGAACTGGCTGCCCCGCTATACCGGGGAGCAACTTCAAAATTTCGGGAAATACATCCTCCTCACCAATTTCGAAAACTATGTGCAACAATTTGCCGCATGGCATAAGGTGAAGGTAATAGGAGAAGACAAACCCATGCACTGTGCCACTGCGGGGGACATCAGCATCATCAATTTTGGAATGGGGAGCCCTACCGCCGCCACCATCATGGACCTGCTGACCGCCATTGAACCCAAGGCCGTGCTCTTCCTTGGAAAATGCGGCGGGCTGAAAAAAAGAAACAAACTGGGCGACCTGATCCTCCCCATTGCGGCTATCCGTGGAGAAGGAACCTCCAATGACTATTTCCCGCCCGAGGTACCCGCCCTGCCGGCTTTCGCCCTGCAAAAAGCCATATCCACCACCATCCGTGATTATGCCGTTGACTATTGGACAGGCACCGTTTATACGACCAACCGGAGGGTATGGGAACATGATGAAGTTTTTAAAGAATACCTGAAAAAGATCAGGGCCTATGCCATCGATATGGAAACGGCCACGATCTTTTCCGTTGGGTTTTACAACAAGATCCCTACGGGCGCCCTGCTGCTGGTGAGCGACCAACCCATGATCCCCGAAGGCGTGAAGACCGAA
>DATJYH010000057.1:0-7495 GCA_035499675.1 Puia sp. | reverse complement strand
TTCGTTTATATAAAAACACCGTGTCATGTCCAGTATTGATTTGTCGATGAATGCGCTAACCTTAATCGTGATCGTTTTATTCTCCGGCCTCATTGGTTATGTGCTGAAGAACCGTCAGCTAAAAAAGAAACAATTGAAAATCCAGGAGCTGAGAAAAGAAATGGTGAGCAATCACGCCCATATCCTTGAGCTGCAAAAAGAATATGTGACCCTGGAAATGCAGCTGCGGGGAATAAAATCAACTACGCCGGTATTGCCGTTGAAACCAGCCCTCAGGGAAGACGAGAAGAGGATGGCGGAGGGCATGTAACACCAGCAAATATTCCACATAATTCGGATATTTACACTACTACCTGCAACCACATTGCGGAGATCGGTTTTGTTATTCACCGCTGAAACGAGCCGGTCTTTTTTCGATAAAGGCCCTCACGCCTTCTTGGTAATCATGTGTTGCAGCAGCTTTTTGCTGGAGATCATCTTCAAGTAATAATTGAGATTCCCAGGAATTTACGAACGAATAGTTAAGCGCATGCTTGGTCAGGGCCAGCGCCCGCGTAGGCATTTGTGCCAGCTGGCCGGCGATTTTCAAAGACCCCTCCGCAAATTCCGTATCGGGAAAAAGTTTGTAGATCATGCCCATGGTCAACGCCTCCGCAGCGCTGATCTTGTCACCCATCATCATAAGTGCTGAAGCACGTTGCCAGCCTATAAGCCTTGGCAGGCTGAACGTTCCTCCGCTGTCGGGTATCAATCCGATTTTAGAAAAAGCCTGTACAAAGGAAGCGGAAGACGCAGCAATAATGACATCTGCGCAAAGAGCCATATTCACTCCCGCACCGGCTGCCACACCATTAACAGCCGCCACCACCGGTTTGGGGAGATTCCGGATACGTGTTACGATGGGATTATAATGTTCCGCCAATATTTTTTCCATTCCCGGACCGGAGGGATCTGCTACTTCGGCCAGGTCCTGTCCTGCAGAAAACCCCTTCCCGGCCCCTGTAATGTACACACAGCGTACTTCATGCAACGAGGCACATTCATCCAGCCTTGCCTGTAACAGCAGGGCCATTTCGCGGTTAAAGGCATTTAATTTTTCCGGCCGGTTAAGGGTGATAACAGCGATATTGTTTTCAAGATGGAATATGATGCTGGGCATAGGAAAACAGTTTTTGGCGATGGGTGGATGGGTACACAGTAAAGATAAGGGATTGCCGGGTGGCGCCTGACCTGGGGTCAGTGGCATTTGAAGTAATCGAATGGCTCCCCGCAATCGTTGCACTGGTACAACGCCTTGCAGGCCGTGGAGCCAAACCGGCTGATCATCCGGGTGTGATGGGAATGACAAAGCGGGCATTGAACGGCCTCTTCTTCCTGGAACTGTTTGATATTGCAAACCACCTGGGTGGGATGTGGAGGTGCAATGCCATAGGCCAGGAGCTTGTTCTTTCCTTCTTCAGTCATCCAATCGGTTGTCCATGCCGGTGAGAGCACCGTGGTCAGGGTAATATTCTTAAAGCCATGCTCCATCAGCCGCATGCGAATCTCCATGCGGATCACGTCCATGGCCGGGCACCCGCTGTAAGTAGGTGTAATGACCACCTCGATGCCATCATCCTGCATACGGACATCCCGCACGATACCGAGGTCCAGTACATTCAGCACAGGTACCTCCGGATCGTTTACCTGTTTCAGAATGGATAAAATGTCTTCTTTGATATAGTCTGTATAAACAGCCATCGGATAAACGGTGAAAGAAATATTTACCAGTCGTTTCCGGGATAAGTCCGTTGCAGGAACTGCATTTCAGCCAACAGGTAACCCAGGTGTTCCGTATGTCTTCCTTCCTTTCCACCTGACTGCATCCATACATTCCGTGGAACAGCCAGGGTGGCTTCGGCAAAAATTTCGAGGACCTTGGCATCCCAACTGGGTTTGAGGAGACTGATATCCGGACAAATTCCTTCCCGTATGCAAAACAGTTCATAGTTGGTTGGGCGGAATAGTTCGCCGGTATAGGGCCATAGCAAATCGAGGGACTGTTGCATACGGACATGACTTTCGTCGGTGCCGTCTCCCAGCCTGATCACCCATTCGCTGCTCCATTGCAAATGATACGCAGTTTCTTTAAAAGCTTTTTCAGCAATGGCAGCCAGGCCGGCATGCCTGGCGGACTGCAGCTGTTCATACAGGTAGTATTGAAAGGCGCTGAAAAAAAACTGGCGCAAAATCGTCCTGGCCCAGTCGCCGTTGGGTTGTTCCACGAGCAGGCAGTTTTTAAAATCCCAGCTGTCGCGCAGATAGGCGAGGCTGTCTTCCGTAGTGTCGGAACTGTTGAACAGGCTGTTCTGATCCTCCGGTGACCGGGCGGAAAGGGAAAGCTCATTGATCAGACCCGCAGCATATTGATAAAAATTACGCGCCTGGCCAATCAGGTCCAGCGCGATGTTGGAAATAGCGATGTCCTGCTCCAATACAGGTCCACGACCGGTCCATTCGCTGTTGCGGTGCCCCAGGATCAGGGCATCGTCGGCAAGATGCAGGGTGAAAGCGATCAGTGCCGAGTCATGGGAGGACCCCCACAAGTGGCCATAGGAAAAATCGCCCCCCGGTTTTCTTGATTCGTTGTGATGCTGGTAAACCATAAAAACTATTCTGTTTGTTAGGAGTTGAGACAGTCTTTATTTGTTTGCTACATATTTTTCAATTCATCCGGCAGTTTGTAAAATGTAGGATGCCTGTACACTTTGTCATTGGCCGGATCATAGAATGACGCCGCATCATCGGGATTGGACGCATGAACATATTTGCTTTCTACCACCCAGATGCTGACGCCTTCCATCCGCCGTGTATATACATCCCGCGCGTTTTCAATCGCCATCTGGGCATCCGCGGCATGCAGGCTTCCAGCATGTTTGTGGTCAAGGCCCTGTTTACTCCTGATAAAAACCTCCCATAAAGGCCAATCCTGTTGCGACATGATATTAAATGTTTATGATCGCTATACACAAACCGGCGGAACCCCTGCCCTCAGGCCACCTTCTTATTTTCCCGCCGTTTTCTTTTTTCCGCATAGACCATGGCCGCTTCCCGCACCCAGGACCCGTTTTCATGCGCCTGCACCCTGGCCGCCAGTCTCTCCTTATTACAAGGGCCATTGCCATTAATCACATTTTTGAATTCTTCCCAATCGATCGCACCAAAATCATAATGTTTTCGCTCTTCGTTCCATTTCAGCTCGGTGTCGGGCAGGACCATCCCCAATATTTTTACCTGTTCGGCGCATATGTCGATGAATTTCTGCCGCAGCTCGTCGTTGCTGAATCGTTTTATCTTCCACCGCATGCTTTGTTCGGAGTGAGGCGATGCGTCGTCGCCAGGTCCAAACATCATCACCGAAGGCCACCACCAGCGGTTGATCGCATCCTGGCACATCCTCTTTTGAGCCTCGCTTCCGCGACTGAGGGTCAGCAGTATTTCGAATCCCTGGCGTTGGTGAAAACTTTCTTCCTTGCAAATACGTACCATGGCCCTGGAATAGGGTCCGTAGGAAGCCCGGCATAGGGGCACCTGGTTCATGATGGCCGCGCCGTCTACCAGCCAGCCGATGACACCGATATCGGCCCATGTAAGCGTGGGATAGTTGAAAATGGACGAATATTTTGCCTTGCCTGCATGGAGCTGATCGATCATCTCGTTGCGCCCGATGCCCAGGGTTTCCGCTGCAGCGTATAAATACAGCCCATGTCCTGCTTCATCCTGCACCTTGGCGATAAGGGTGGCCTTCCTCCGAAGGGTTGGGGCGCGGGTGATCCAGTTACCTTCCGGCAGCATACCCACGATTTCACTGTGCGCGTGCTGGGAAATTTGCCGGATCAATGTTTTGCGATAAGCCTCCGGCATCCAGTCTCTCGGTTCTATCCGGATTTCCCGGTCAATCTTATCCTGGAATATTTTTTCAGATTCCAACTCGGTCATATTCAGGCTTTGTACCAAAGATAAATGAATTTTACGGAAAAGCTAACAGTTGTTAGTTTTTGAGAAACCCGGCTCCCGATCCATCCTGTTTCAGAAGATAACGGGCGAGGCGATTCTCACATCCCAAATCCCGTGGATTGCTGCAGGATCAACCCCGCACATCAAAATCGATCCTGACTTTTTCCGTGCGTGGGTGGGATTGGCAGGTGAGGATAAACCCGGCTTCCAGTTCTTCTGGTTCCAGGGCATAATTGTTGTCCATCTGTACTTTTCCTTCCAGCAGCCTGGCACGGCAGGTGGCGCAAACACCGCCTTTACAGGAGAAGGGCAGGTCGGCTCCCTGCTGCAGGGCTGCATCAAGGATGGGCAGGCCATCATAAGGCAGGTCAAATTCAAATGAAATGCCGTCGAGTTTGACGCTTATATTGCTTATTTTTTCTTCCGCGTGTTTATGCTCGATCGGTACACCGGCAGCATTGTTTATTTTTTGCCCCGGAACGGTAAACAACTCAAAATGGATCTTGTTTTTGTCGATGTTTTGTCCTTCGAGCCATTGCTTTACCGTAAAGATCATTTGTTCCGGCCCGCAGATAAAATATTCATCCGTATTCTTCAACGCGGGTATTTTTTCAAACAGCGCTGCACATTTCTTTTCGTCTATTCTTCCATGGTAGATTGGCGCGTCTGTCTTTTCGCGGCTGAGCAGGTAATGAAGGCTGAACCGGGCCATATATTTATTTTTCAATGCCTCCAGCTGTTCCTTGAAAATAATGGAGCTCCGGTTGCGGTTGCTGTACACCAGCGTAAAGTTGCTCCGGGGTTCCATGGCCAGGGTTGTTTTGATGATGGAGATGACAGGTGTGATGCCGCTGCCCGCCGCAAAGGCCAGGTAGTTTTTTTGCCGGGATGGATCTAATGGGGTATAGAACCTTCCGGTGGGTGGCAATACTTCCAGTATGTCATTTTTGGCAAGCTCGATGTTGGCAAAGGAAGAGAACTTTCCCTGCGGCACTTTCTTAACGGCGATCCTGAGTTCGTGATCCAGGGGGCTGCTGCAGATGGAGTAGGAACGGCGGATCTCTTCTCCATTCATCTGCATGCGGATCGTTATATTCTGTCCCTGTTTAAATTGAAATTCTTCCTGCCAGGCTTCGGGGACGTCAAATGCTACCGACACGCAGTCTTCCGTTTCTTTCCGGACTTCTTTAACGGGCAGAGGTCTGAAATGTGATGCCACAATATTCCTTTTGTTGTCCACCGCAAACACTGTTCTGCTTAGCGGCGATCGGTTACTTTTTTAATCCTTCGATCAGGTATTTCACCATATTATTCTCCAATACTTCGGCGCTGATGGTCTTGCGCGACCGCTGCCAGGATTCGATGCCGCTGATGGCGGAGAGAATGGTCAATACTGCCACATAGGGTTCAATCGGTTTTATTTCCACCCTGGTGATGCCCTGTTCGATGATATCGGCCAGGCTTTTCCGGTAGTTTCTCCGCTGGTTGAGGAAGTTCGACAGGTACGGTTCAGGCAGGTGGCGCCACTCGTGGTCGGAGATGTATACAAATTCATACTGGTCCAGCATCATCCGTATGTGAAACCGGATGATCATTTCCATTTTTTTCAGGATCGGTTCACCACTGGCCTGCACGGCCTCCAGGTGGGCAATGAATTCATTGGCCACCCTGAAACATATAGCCTGCAATATTTCCGATTTGGATTGGATATGGTTGTACAGGCTGGCGGCCTCCACCCCTACATGTTCCGCAAGGTCGCGCATGGACGCTGCGCCAAATCCTTTCTCGCGAAATAGTTTGGACGCCTTTTCAATAATGACTTCCTTTTTGGTGCTGTTCTTTTTGCTTCTGATCTTAGCCATGACAGGCTGCAAAAATAGACAAAAACTAACAGTTGTTAGCATGGTCCGTATTTTATTTCGGGATTATTTTGCTAACAGCTTTTACCCCTGCCCGCGATTTTTCCAGCGTGCAAAATTCCAGTAGGTTTGCATGCCCGGCCCCACCCCGCCCGGCGGAGGACATTCAAAAAACACTGACCGGGGCTGGTCAACTCTTATATTATATGTCATTAATTGTAGTCGGCAGCATGGCGTACGACGCCATAGAAACACCTTTTGGAAAAACAAACAGGATCGTGGGCGGCGCAGCCACCTATGTAGCCTATGCAGCTTCCAACTTTGTTAACCCGGTGAAGCAGATTTCCATTGTAGGATATGATTTTGAAAAAGAAGAAATGGATGCGCTGGTCAAACGCGGTGTCGTGCTGGACGGGGTGGAAATAGTCCGGGATAAAAAGTCGTTTTTCTGGAGCGGGCGCTATCACCTGGATATGAATACCAGGGATACACTGGTAACCGATCTCAATGTATTGGTGGATTTCAAACCGGTGGTGCCCGAAAGTTACCAGGAAAGCGAATTCCTGATGTTGGGCAATGTGAACCCTCAGATACAGATTGATGTTATCCGCCAGATGAAAAAGAGACCCAAGCTGATCGCCATGGACACCATGAATTTCTGGATGGAAACTGCTATGGGGGACCTGGAAAAGTTATTGAAAATGGTAGACGTGCTGATGATTAACGACAGCGAGGCCCGGCAACTGAGCGGTCAATTTTCCCTGGTCAAAGCTGCGCGCGAAATTATGAAAATGGGACCCTCCTACCTGGTCATTAAAAAAGGTGAACACGGCGCCCTGCTGTTTCATGGCAACCAGGTATTTTTCGCCCCCGCATTGCCGTTGGAAGAAGTGTTTGACCCCACGGGCGCGGGTGATACCTTCGCGGGCGGATTCATGGGCCATATCGCTAAAACCCGGGATGTGTCTTTTGAAAACATGAAAACAGCCATCATCGTAGGATCTGCCATGGCTTCTTTCTGCGTTGAAAAGTTTGGGCCGGAAAGACTGAAAGAAATCAGCAAGGCCGATATTGACGAAAGGCTCGGCCAGTTTGTGGAGCTGGTCAATTTCGACATCAACCTCGTATAATACGGTTCTCCATACAAATGCTGCAAAGCACGGCAGCCCTTTCCTGCCCGGCTTTGCAGCTTATCCTGCCGGGCATCCATCCATCTCATAATCTTTTTCAGCCGGACAATAATGAGTATATTGATGGTTGTTATTAAACCACCGGCATGAAAAAAATAGCTGTCTTCGCCCTGTCCCTGTTGTTGGCCTGTACCTGGTTCGCCTGTACACAACAAGGTTCCGGTAAAACTGCAACACGGTTCATCATAACAGAAAATATGGACTCAGCGGTCAGACCCGGCGATAACTTTTATCTCTTTGTAAATGGCAGATGGCAAAAAAACGCGGTGATACCACCCACGGAAAATTCCGCAGGTGCATTCCTGGACCTGTTTAACCGGACAAAAGAAAATCTGAAAACCATCCTGGTCCAGGTGTCAAACGGCGCGCAGACCCCCGGCAGCATTGAACAAAAAGTGGGGGACTTGTATGCATCCGGCATGGATTCGATCACCATTGAAAAGCTGGGTT
>DATJYH010000056.1:0-7865 GCA_035499675.1 Puia sp. | reverse complement strand
CTTTTTTAGGACGAGGCAGCTTGACTCGTCCGGCTAAAACCTACTCCCGATTGTTGAAGTGAGAGGCTGGGCTTTCCGTGTCAATGACAGCAACAACACGGCTGCAGTAAAGGACATCTTGCAGTCGCGGGGCAGGACCTGCGAATTATCATCGGAATCCGAAAGTCGTACCGAGGTTGCACAACATTTTTGCCGGAACGATCTGAAGAACTCCGGGTTTACTTCCACGGTCAGCAAGACTGAGATGGAACCGGGAGACTACCGGGTGGGGCTGGCCATATGTTATAAGAACAGTACAATAAGATAGGTGCACTTTATGGACAACCTGCATTTGCTGGTAAGAAGTAGCTATGTTGTACCCAATAAAAAAGCGACTACAACTTTTTCGTTATAATCGCCTCATTTTCCTCGTGGTGTGGGGCGGGATCGAACCGCCGACACAAGGATTTTCAGTCCTTTGCTCTACCGACTGAGCTACCGCACCAACTTGTGATCTGTATCAAAGGGCAGCAAAAATAAGGAAAAAAACCAATTTGCAAATTTGCATATTTGCAGATACCCAAATCCGCCTCACATTCCATAATCGTTCAGGAACTTGATCCTCATAATTTTCAACTGTTCCCAGCTAAAATCACCATCCGCCAGTTCCTGCTGGGCTACCTGCAGGCTGCTGGTTTCGCAGCTTTTGAAATACTCTATGATCTCGTCCTGTTCGTCCTCGTCCAGCATTTCATCAATAGCATATTCCAGGTGGAGTTTGGTGCCGCTGGCCGCAATGGTTTCCATTTCCTCCAGGAGAGCGTCCAGGCGCATATCCTTGTTTTTGGCAATGGTCTCCAGGGGTATTTTCTTATCCATCTGCTGGATGATATACACTTTGTTGACGCTCTTATTCACCACGCTCCGCATCACAAAATCATCCGGCTTTTCCACGTTGTTCTCTTCCACATATTTCGAAATGACCTCGATAAAGGGTTTGCCGTAGCGGATCGCCTTGCCCTTGCTCACACCCTGGCATTTCTCCAGTTCCTGTATGCTGGTGGGATAAAGCGTAGCCATATCCTGCAGCGAATTTTCGAGAAAGATCACAAAGGGTGGCAATGATTTTTTCCTGGCTTCCCGCTGACGGAGGTCTTTTAGCAGCTGGAACAATTTTTCATCCGCCGCCGCAGTACTTCCTGTTTCAGCGCCCTCTTCATCATCATCCTCATTGGCTTCCTCAAATACGTTGTTCAATACAATCAGGAATGATTTCGGCTTTTTCAGGAAATCTGTCCCCTTCCTGGTGAATTTCAGTACGCCGTATTCTTCAATATCTTTTTTTATCAGTCCTTCCAGCAGCAGCTGGCGGATCAGTGATCCCCAGTAATATTCGGTTTCGTCCTTACCGATGCCAAATTCCGCGATGCCCTCATGACGGAACATCTGGATCTGCGGCGTAAGCTTCCCAATGATAATATTCACGGTATAATCCGTGGCAAATCGTTCGTCCAGGGCCGCTATCACCTTCAGCGCTTTTACGGCATTATCGCGCGCTTCCACTCTTTCTTTCGGATGCAGGCAATTATCGCAGTTGCCGCAATTTTCATCGTCGTATTCCTCCCCGAAATAACTCATCAGCACTTTCCGGCGGCAGACCCCACTTTCCGCGTAGCCCACGGTCTCGTTGATGAGCTGGGCGCCCACTTCTCTTTCGCTCAGGGGTTTGTCTTTCATGAAGTGTTCCAGCTTGGCCACATCCTTGTGCGAGTAATACAGGATACACTTGCCTTCCATTCCATCACGGCCTGCACGACCGGTTTCCTGGTAATAGTTTTCGATGGATTTGGGGATGTTGAAATGGATCACAAACCGGATATCCGGTTTATCGATCCCCATCCCAAAGGCGATGGTAGCCACGATGACCTGTACGTCCTCATTCAGGAAAAGGTCCTGTCTCTCCGCCCGCAGTTTGCTGTCGAGCCCCGCATGATAGGCCACGGCCTTAATCCCGTTGGCCACCAGCATATCTGCCAGTTCCTCGGTGGTTTTGCGGTTGAGCGTATAAATGATACCGCTCTTGCCCTTGTTCTGGACGATAAAGCGGACAATGCTTTTGATGGTTTCTTCCTTTTTGATCTTTGGCTGGATCTCGTAATAGAGGTTCGGCCGGTTAAAAGAAGATATGAAAATGGCCGGGTTGCGTAGTCCCAGGTTTTTGATGATATCGTTCTGCACTTTTGGAGTAGCCGTGGCCGTTAGTGCAATCACCGGTATATGCGGGTCGATCTGGTCCATGATTTCACGCAAACGGCGGTATTCCGGGCGGAAATCATGACCCCATTCAGAAATACAGTGCGCCTCATCCACCGCAAAAAAGGAGATCTTCAGGTCGCTGAAAAATTCAAGGTTTTCCTGCTTGGTGAGAGTTTCGGGTGCTACATAGAGCATTTTGGTATGACCACTCAGCAGGTCGTCATGAACTTCCTTGATCTGTTTTTTGGAAAGGGTGGAATTGAGAAAATGTGCCACATTGTCCTTGTCGCTGTAGCCACGGACCAGGTCAACCTGGTTTTTCATGAGCGCGATCAGCGGGCTAACGATGATGGCTACCCCTTCGCTGATCACAGCCGGCAACTGGTAACAAAGGCTTTTCCCGCCGCCCGTGGGCATGATCACAAAGGTATCCCTGCCCGAAAGCAGGCTCTGTATGATGGCATCCTGGTTATCTTTAAACCCGTCGAATCCGAAATGTTCCCGGAGCTGGGTGCGCAACTCGCCGGAAGCTTTGCCGTTGGCCGTTTTTCCCGGGGCGACTTTTGTCTTTTTACTGGCCGGTCTTTTAGGGGTGGTTGTTGCCATGTCAATGATTTTCCTTCACACGAACAAATCTGTTCAAAGTCTATTTAAGGTAATCAAAATATCCCGTATTACCAGAAGTAAAGTTTTTCACTTATATTGGAGAAACCGGGTATTTTGGTGTGCGAAATTACAAAAAAAGAGGGGGGCTCTGAAGCTGAGAATTGTTAAAAAATTACCCTAAGCCCCCTGTTTCCCTGCCGGAATAACATAAATTTGCGCCTTACCCATGACGAGGCAATCCATACAAGAGGCGGCCATGCGCACCATCCGGCTGGAAGCGGATTCGGTATCACATCTTCAGCACTTTATCGATGACCGGTTTGTGCAGGCGGTGGAGACTATCGCGGCATCAAAGGGGCGCCTGGTCATTAGCGGCATCGGCAAAAGTGCCATTGTGGCACAAAAGATTGTTGCCACCATGAATTCCACGGGTACGCCCTCCATTTTTATGCACGCAGCCGATGCCATCCACGGCGACCTGGGGATGGTGCTCGAGGAAGATATTGTGATGATTGTGAGCAAGAGCGGCGAAAGCCCGGAGATCAAGGTATTGCTTCCCCTTGTAAAGAATTTTGGAAATACGCTGATCGGAATGGTGGGCAATGAACAGTCCATCCTGGCCAAACAATCGGACATTTTCCTGAACACAACGGTGTCGAAGGAGGCCTGTCCCAATAACCTGGCCCCCACCAGCAGCACCACGGCCCAAATGGTGATGGGTGATGCGCTGGCTGTTTCACTCATGCACATCCATGGTTTCAACAGCGACGACTTTGCCAAATACCATCCTGGCGGTTCATTGGGTAAAAAACTGTACCTGCGGGTGCAGGACCTCTACCTGCACAACGAAAAACCAAGGGTAAAACCGGATGCCTCACTCAAGGAGGTGATTATGGAAATGACGTCGAAACGATTGGGAGCTACGGCTGTCACCGATGAACAAAACGGTCTGTTGGGCATTATTACGGATGGCGACCTCCGACGCATGCTGGAAAAGAACGTAATACCGGGAACAATCCAGGCAAAGGATATCATGACAAATTCACCCAGGACCATCGAAGCTGAAGCACTGGCGGTGGAAGCCCTGGACCTGTTACGCAAACACGATATTACACAACTGGTGGTGGTGAATGGAAACCAGTACGCCGGATTTATACACCTGCACGACCTGGTGCGGGAAGGCATTATTTAGGAACCGGGTGACCTGAGCAGTTTCCGCCGGAGGCGAAGACCTGTACAACATCCCCGATCAACTTACAAAAATGAACTCAAACAACTATGTAGTGATCATGGCCGGCGGTATTGGAAGCCGTTTCTGGCCCATGAGCCGACAGGATTTTCCCAAACAGTTCCTCGATATCCTGGACTCCGGGAAGACCCTGATTCAGTGGACCTACGAGCGGTTTGCAGCGTTTATACCCAAAGAAAATATTTACGTGGTCACCTCGCAGGAATATACCGGGATTGTAAAAAAGCAATTGCCCGCCCTGCCGGCTGAAAATATACTTGGCGAGCCATCCCGCAAAAACACCGCGCCCTGCATTGCATACATTTCCTTCAAATTATTAAAGAAAGATCCCAAGGCCTCGCTGATCGTGGCACCCGCGGATCACCTGATCCTGGACACCAGGGCGTTCAATAAAGTATGTCTTGAAGCACTCAGTTTTGTAAACAAACACAACGCCTTTATTACCCTGGGCATCAAACCCTCTTCTCCCAATACCGGGTATGGTTATATCCAGTTTGACCAACATTCGGTATCCGACAATGTATACAAAGTAAAAACCTTCACCGAAAAGCCGAACCTGGAGCTGGCCAAGACCTTTCTGGCCAGCGGGGATTTTTTATGGAATGCGGGGATCTTTGTGTGGAAAGTTAAAAACATCATCTCCGCCTTTGAAAAATACCTGCCGGAGATGTATGAAGTGTTCTCAACGGAAAAAGAAGCTTTCAATACCCCTGCGGAGAAAAAAGCGCTTGAACATATCTACCCGCTCTGCACCAATATATCGATCGATTTCGGCATCATGGAAAAAGCCGACAACGTATACGTGATTCCCTCCTCATTTGGCTGGAGCGACCTGGGTACCTGGAACAGCGCCTACGATAACCTGGAAAAAGATTACCTGGAAAACGCCGTAGCCGGCAAGAATGTGGTAGTGATCGATTCGACGCGCTGTATGGTCCATGCACCCGACAAAAAATTACTCGTTCTCCAGGGCCTCGATAATTTTATTGTGGTAGATACCAACGACGTACTGCTGATCTGCAAAAAAGACAAGGAACAGGATATTAAGGACTATGTGGCAGAGGTCAAGAGAAATATAGGCGATGAGTTTCTGTAATGCGCGAATTTGCAGATGTACAGATGTGCAAATGGGAGTTCGTTCAGCCATGGTCATACTGGTACAAATAGAATTCAATTAATTACCCTTGCCGGGAAAAGATCTCGGATTTTAGCTCCGGGTTACACAGAAAGAATTTGCAAATGTGCACATCTGCAAATTCGCTTTAGGGTCTTTTCACGCTATCATTTCTCCCATTTATTTCCAAACTTCCCGGTTGTAAATTAATAACCTTATCCAATGTTCAAAGAATCCTTTTCAAAAAACCCCGTTCTTAAACTTTCTTTTGATTTTTCATTATCCGTTATTTCATTTTGCGAGGGGTTGGAACAAGAAAGAAAGTTTTTGCTGGCCCGGCAATTGTTGAGGTCCGGAACTTCCATTGGCGCCCATGTAGTAGAAGCGCAAAATGTGGAAAGCCGTGCCGGGTTTATCCACAAATACAAAATAGCCGCCAAAGAAGCGGAAGAAACAGCATATTGGCTGTTGCTGAGCGAGTATGCGAACCATAATCCCGGTTGCACAGAACTCCTGGCAAGGGTTGACGTGCTGAACAAAGTCATCGGAAAAATCATTTCCACCACCCGCAAAAGAAACCCCGTCAGTTATTTGCTGAGCTTTTTACTGGTTTAGACGATTTATTCGCAAATTTGTTTCCGATTTGCATAATTCCGTGAAGGATAAAAGTGGGAACCTGAAAATACCATCCCCTTACCGCCCAAAGGAATTTGCAAATTTGTACATCTGCACATTCGCACATTCGTTTTTATGTCTGTTCATAATATTTTATTCCTCGATATCGAAACCGTGTCCCAGTTCGCAACTTTTGACGAGCTGCCGGGGGAGTGGAAAGACCTGTGGACCCGGAAGGCTGAATTCCTGATCAGGGACAAACAGGCGGAAAAACCATCTGATATCTATGGCAGGGCGGCGATCTACGCTGAATTTGGCAAGATCATTTGTATCTCCTGCGGTGTGATCTCCGGCCGGGGGGATGAACGGAGGTTATTGTTGAAATCTTTTGCCGGGAATGATGAAAAGCTGCTCCTGCAACAGTTTTGTGACATGCTCAACAAATGGGCTACCGATGGAAATAAATCCCTCTGTGCCCATAACGGAAAGGAGTTTGATTTTCCCTATCTCTGCCGGAGACTGATCATCCACCGCATGCCCATTCCTTCTATCCTGAATACTTCCGGAAAAAAACCCTGGGAGGTTCCGCACCTGGACACCATGGAGCTGTGGAAGTTCGGGGATTACAAGAACTATACTTCGTTAAATCTGCTGGCACATGCCTTGGACATCCCCACACCCAAGGATGATATCGACGGAAGTATGGTGGGAGAAGTATATTGGAAACAGGATGACCTGCCAAGGATTGTACATTATTGCCAGAAAGATGTGGCCACCGTGGCGCAGATCTACCTGCGTTTACAGGGGTTACCCTTGTTACTGCCGGATCATATAGACATTAAATAGAAAGTTATGGACAGACAAAATTTTTCATCGGGCGCCAGCTGGGAAGAAATCGTAGGGTATAGCCGCGCCGTGAGGGTCGGGCAAACCGTTGAAGTAACCGGCACGGTGGCACTGAACGATCAAAATGAAGCCGTGGCGCCTGGTAACGCCTACGAGCAAACGAAGTTTATTATCGGTAAAATTGAAAAGGTGCTGAAACAGGCCGGCGCATCGCTGGAAGATGTGGTGCGTACAAGAATGTTTGTAACCGATATCTCCCGCTGGCAGGAGTATGGGAAAGCCCACGGTGAATTTTTTAAAAATATCCGACCCTGTACTTCCATGATTGAAGTAAAGGGTTTGATTGCGCCGGAATACCTGATTGAAATAGAAGCCACGGCGGTTATTCGTTAGCATACACAAGCAGCAAACCTCCCATGCATATACAATCTAAACTCCCTTCCACCGGGACCACCATTTTTACCGTGATGAGTTCGCTGGCCTCGGAACTCGGGGCCATCAACCTGGGTCAGGGCTTCCCGGATTACCAGATGAATGAAGAACTCATTTCCCTGGTGGCAGCGGCCATGAAGGACGGCTTCAACCAGTATGTACCCATGCAGGGATACATGCCGCTGCGCGAGGCCATCGCAGAAAAAATCCGCTATTTGTACCAGGTGCAGGTGGACCCTTCATCGCAGATTACCATTACGCCCGGGGGTACCTATGCCATCTACACCGCACTCACCACCGTATTACAACCCGGCGACGAAGTCATGGTATTTGAACCGGCCTACGATAGTTATATTCCCAATATCGAGATCAATGGGGCCGTGCCGGTAAGGATTGATCTGAAGTTTCCGGAGTACAGGATCGATTGGGAAATGGTCAGGAAAAAGATCACCCCAAAAACGAGGATGATCATGCTCAATTCACCGCACAATCCCACGGGTTCTGTTTTGGGTGCGGAGGATATTGAAGAACTTCGTTCATTGCTGAAAGGTAGCCGGATCCTTATCTTGTCGGATGAAGTGTACGAACACCTGATCTTCGACGGCATTCCGCACCGTTCCATCCTGCGCTACCCCGACCTGGCAGAGAGAAGCTTTGTATGTTTCTCCTTTGGAAAAGTATATCACTGCACGGGCTGGAAACTTGGCTACTGCGTGGCGCCGGAAAATCTCATGCTGGAGTTCAGGAAGGTGCACCAGTTTAATTGTT